>NZ_NFKZ01000049.1:0-7644 GCF_002160635.1 Lactobacillus gallinarum | reverse complement strand
TCGGCAATAGTCAAAAGATTACTGCTGGTAAGTCAAGTCCGTATCTAAGAAAGTTGGTGTTCTGGTTAGCGTAAGCTAACGAGCCACTAAGCCCTAGACTTCAGTCTAGGGTAGTTGACTATTAGTTAAAAGTAAATCTTCTATTTATCCTTTTTTACCGAAATGCCTTAAACTATAATTTAGCAATCAAGGTTCTCGCTGAACCTAATTCACAAAATACATGGGAGAGAGATTTTTAATGAAGAAATTAATCTTTTGGGGTGCGATTTTTGCTATGTTTTTGATTGGCGGAGGTGGCGCTGGCGCCTATGTTAGTCACAATAATGCCGTTCAACGCAACAGTCAGAGTAATTCTAATATGAAGTCCAATACTAAGGAGAAAAATAGTAATTCTGCTGATGTAGACAAGAATTCTAATTCAAGTTCAGATATTTCCAGCTCTAGCAGCAGTTCCGACAAGGACAAGAATAAGGAGAATAAGGATCATCAAGATAAGGACAAACAATCTAGTTCTGCCTCATCTTCATCCAGCGACAAGGATGCCGATGCTCAATCTAGTTCTTCAAGTAGTACCAAGCAATCAAGCAGCCAATCTAATCAATCTTCTAGCAGCGCGCAATCATCAAGCACCCAGAGTTCAGATGCTTCAGATAATAAGTAATTGCTGCGGGTCTATGAACTTGCTATAATATGTAATGAAAAAGAGGTCGGCAAATGAGCCAACCTCTTAATGTAGAATCGCGTAAGCGGTGCTATCAAATATTGTTACTTATTCAATAACTGCCGGCTCTGCACAGCCAAAGCAGTTATTTTTTTCGTTGATCAAAAAACTTAATCAACTCAACAACTAATGCAATTAGAGTAACGACAAATGTGCCGAATTCTAACATTAGTTGCAACGCATCTGCAACAGACACGAAGGCTTCCCCTTCCAGGATAGCCACCACTTCAGCTTTTCTACGGCTAAAATTATACTAAATCCAAATATACGTTCACAAGCAAACATTATAAAGAAATTTCCTAAAAGCAGTTAAATTTGCTTTTATTTGCAGAAGTCGGTAGAATTATTATTGATTTTTCATCTATTTATTTTCTAAATAAAGGGGTAACAACTTTGACTGAAGAAGAAAAGAACGCTCAAGCACAAGCAGATAAAGAAACAGAAGAAGAAAACGACGATCTTAAAGTCGTAATGCCAGAAGCTAATAAGACTACTATGCCTAAGGAAGAATTCAAGGAACAACCTGATTACTTGAAGGTCTTCGCTAACTTCTACATTGCTCAATTTGATGAAGATGACCTTGAAATCATCAACCTTTACGATGAAAATCACAACATGGTTGATATTAACAGTTATCTCTTGAACAACATCCACTTCCCACGTAAGAAGTTGGTTGAACACGTTTTGCAATACCATGATTACAACTTTAAGAACTTACTTGATGTAATGGTTGAAAAGACCGGCGTTAAGCCAGAAGACATGCTTACTTACGAAGCATGGGACAAGTGGTATGAAGAACAACGTGCTAAGATTTCTTCATCACTTTCATAATTTATATTGAAAAAGGCTCCCGATTTGGGAGTCTTTTTTTGTGTTCAAATATATTCAATTGAGAAGGGTGTTCAGTATAACTGACAAAAAGCGCAAATTTTGTCAGTTATATCGAACACTCTGCTTTTTTAAACCCAAAATTAAAACATAATTATTTTACTTGCAATGTGAACTAAAATAGACGAAAATGAATGTATTAAAAGGAAAATGTCATTGTGGCATTTTCTTTTTTTATTAATAGCTACAATTTATTTGTGGGAGATATATAAATGAATACTAAGTCAAAACGTATGAGCGCGGCTGGCTTGCTGATCGCCATTGGTATTGTCTATGGCGATATCGGTACTAGTCCACTTTATGTTATGAAGTCTATTGTCGAAGGCAATGGCGGTATCGGAAATGTTAACCGCGATTTCATCATCGGTTCCATTTCTTTGGTTCTTTGGACCGTGACACTACTAACTACCTTACAAACGGTTTTGATTGCGCTAAAAGCAACCAACCATGGTGAAGGTGGTATTTTTGCTCTGTATACTTTGGTTAGAAAGAGAGCCAAATGGCTGGTATTGCCTGCTTTGATCGGTGGGGCTGCCATCTTAGCCGATGGTACGTTAACTCCGGCCGTAACTGTTACCACCGCGATTGAAGGGTTAAAAGGTCTTCAATTTGGTGGCAGCGTTCCTGTTTCTACCCAGGAAATGGTAATCATGATTACCGTAATTATCCTGCTGGTGCTCTTCTCTATTCAAAAGATGGGAACCAGTATCATCGGTAAAGCATTCGGCCCTATCATGTTTATCTGGTTCACCTTCTTAGGCGTCATGGGTGTTATCAACATGGCTGGCGATTGGTCAATCATTCAAGCGATTAACCCAGTTTATGCCATTAAGTTACTCTTCAGCCCTTATAATAAAGCCGGAATCTTTATCTTAGGATCAATCTTCCTGGCTACTACTGGTGCTGAAGCTCTTTACTCTGATGTAGGACACGTTGGTAAAAAGAACATCATCGGTTCATGGCCATTTGTATTTGTTTGCTTGTCACTCAACTACTTTGGTCAAGGTGTTTGGATTTTGAACAACCCAACTTTCCGTCCTGCCGACGGCGGCGTGCTTAATCCATTCTATGAAATGATTCCAATCAACATCAGATTGTTTGCTATCATCTTGGCTACTGTTGCCGCTGTTATTGCTTCACAGGCTTTGATCACTGGATCATTCACTTTGGTCGCTGAAGCCAGTGGACTTAAATTCTTGCCAAGAATGAATATCGATTATCCATCAACAGAAAAAGGTCAGATCTATATTCCTTCCATCAATAAAGGAATCTGTGTTGCTACTATCGCAATCGTTTTGTACTTCCAGACTTCTGCTCACATGGAAGCAGCCTATGGTCTTTCCATCACGATTTCAATGCTTGCAACTACCATCTTGCTTTATGAATGGTTAGTGTTGAAGAAAATTAACCCACTTTGGAACTGGATCTTCTTGATCTTCTTCGGTGTTCTTGACATTATGTTCATGATCTCAAGTTTAACCAAGTTCACCCACGGTGGTTACGTATCACTCTTCATTGCTGGTGTAATCGGCTTCATCATGTATGTTTGGTACTACGGTAACAAGGTTCGTGATAAACGTGAATCTAGAAATGCTTATGTTCGCTTAGACGAATATACCGATATGCTTACCAACTTAAGTCACGACGAAGATTATCCAACTTACGCTACTAACTTGGTTTACATGGCTAACGTTAAGTACAACAAGTTTATTAAACGTGAAATCTTGTACTCTATTTTGGATAAACGTCCAAAGCGTGCTAAGGCTTACTGGTTCGTTACCGTTAATGTAACCAACGAACCATTTACCGCTGAATATGCCGTTAATACCTACGGTACTAAGAACGTAATTAACATTCAGCTATACTTAGGTTTCAAGAAGCAAACTAGTGTGAATGTCTACATTCGTCAAATCGTTCACGATTTAATCGCTGACGGCACAATCGAACCACAACCACAGGAATACACTACTACTCCTGGACGTGATGTCGGTGACTTCTCATTCGTTATCGTTAACGATGTCATCAGTCCTCAAACTCAATTAGTTGGTTATGAAAAATGGTTAGTCGAAGCTCGTGTTCGTTTGCAAAACTTGTCTTCTAACCCTGCTTCATGGTTCGGTTTGGAATACGCAGATACCGTCATTGAACGTGTACCATTAATCTTAGGTAAACCAAATCCATCTTACATTAAACGGATTAAACCTAAGGATTATTCCACTGCGAAAACAAAATAACTAATAACAACTAAAAAAGGCTCCCTGATGGGAGCCTTTTTTAGTGCATAAAATTTATATGGGTATAAGTTATAAAGGCCGCAGTGCAGTAGCAAACACTGTAGTCATCTTCATTATAGAATTCAATATAAAAAAAGGCTACTCTTTAGCCTTAAAAAATAACAAATTAGTAAAAATGACAAAAAAATAACCTTGCTTAGCAAGGTTATTTTATGTTTTATTACCAAATTACAACGCGTTTTTCAGGATCGAGCCACATGCCATCATGCTCAGTTACATCAAATGCCTTGTAGAATTCTTCCTGACATTGTGATTGAACATTGGCACGTTCTGGACCTGGAGCGTGAACATCAACTGATACTTGAGTCTTGATACTCTCTGGTAATTGCTTAGTTGCCCAAACGCGAGCAAAGTTTTCAAACAATTCCTTCATGTTGCCGTTTTCGCCCTTGTTAGCTTCAACAGCAGCGGTCAAACCACCTTGGTCAGCAATATTTTCTGACACAATTTGCTTACCGTTAAGAGTTACTGGACCATACTTAATGCCGTCAAACAAATCAATTTCAGCCTGAGTACGCTTCTTAAATTCAGCGAAGTCCTTTTCAGTCCACCAATTCTTCATATTACCAAATTCATCGAATTGAGCGCCGTTGTTGTCGAAGGCGTGAGAAATTTCATGGGCAATTACGACACCGATACCACCATAGTTCAAACTACGTGATTGCTCCAAGTCGTAGAATGGCTTTTGTAAAATTGCAGCTGGGAAAGTCAAATCGTTTCTTTGTGGATCGTAACATGCGTTAACGAGGTTACCTGGCATAAGCCATACGCTGCGATCAACATCTTGACCTAGTTTTTCCAAATTGTACTTAATTTGTTCTCTACCAAATTGAGCTTCATTAGCATAAAGACTAGCCTCTGGATCAACAGTCAAGCGATCGTAGATTTCTTCGATCTTATCTGGGTAACCAATCTTCAAGATCAAAGCACGCAACTTAACAATTGCCTTATCCTTAGTTTCTTGCGAAAGCCATGAATTTTCGCGGATTCTCTTTTCATAAACGTTAAGCATCTTGTGAATCATGTCAGTGACATCGGCCTTAGCTTCTGCACCGAAGTATGTTTGACCATAGTAAACACCAACTACTTCGCTAAAGTCACTGTTAGCGATGCGGTATGCTTGCTTAACACCGCTTGGAAGTTCAGGTTGACCAGACAAAGCTTGGCTAAATGGGAAGACTGCTTTACGAAATTCTTGTGACAATGAACTAGCTACACCATTAACGAACTTAACTAACATCCAGCCCTTAATTTCTGCGAAGTTATCTTCATTCAAAAGTTCTTCAGCGTGGTCTAAGTAACGAGGCTCAGTATTAATTATACGTTCTGGTTTCTTAGCAAAGAGTTCACCTAAGAAGTAATCCATCTTGAATGACTTGAACTTATCAGCAAAATCAGCGCGAGAAATTGGGTTATAAGCAGCTGGATAATCAGCCCATTCTTCGGCAGACTTAACTACCTTGGCAATTTTAGCATCATATGCCAAAGCCTTTTCTGCATAATCTTCCGCTTCAGACTTGCTAATACCGCTCATTGTTAATAAGTTGATTGATTGCTTCTTCAATACGGCTAACAACTTTTCTGCAGCTGGAGTCTTATAAGTAGTAGTATCTGGCAAAAATGTGCTTGGGCCACCAAATTGCAGTGAATGAATCTTAGTATTCTTCATATCTGCTTCTACTGAGAAATCAAATGGCATAGGAAAACCATTTCTAAAGAAGTCCGCAGCCTTCAAAGTAAAGTCAGCGAAGTTGCGCAAATCTAAGATTTCATGCAGATCTGCTTGAATTGGATCTGCACCATCCGCATTTCTTCTGTCAAAATTCTTAGCAATCTTGTAAAGTGCTACAGCCTTTTCAAAATTAGGCACATTTGGTAAATCTTTTTTACCATCTGCAAAATCCGCAAAATCTTGCATCAATTCTTTTTCAATATTCAAATCAATACCGTCAAAACTACTAGTTCTTGAACGATCTGATGGAATCTTAGCATTCTTTAACCATTCTGAGTTAACGGCTAAGTATAAATTATCTTGTGGACGAGCTGATAAATCTGCTTCGGTAATATCGCCAGCACCGCCGCGTACAGTCATTTTATTATTCAAAGAGAAATCCCCCTTTATTATCAAATTAATATTAAATCATTTTAATTATATCATTTTTATTTAATGCAGTCTGCAGTCTACTTATATAAAGTAAGTTTTTTGGCTAATTTTGCATAAATTGGTATCATCATGACAATCATTAAAGCGATGACGATTGCTGCAACCCAGAAGAAAGGAATATAACCAGCCTGGTCAATAACTAAACCACCAAATAGTGGACCAAAGGCTCGCCCAATACCACTGGCAACCATTGTTGCTCCCTGATATTTGCCCTTACTTGTTTTAGGTGATAAGTCATTCACATAGGCTGGAATAGCTGGGAAGGCTGTTGATTCACCCAATGTCAAAATAAACATTGATAGTGCAAAATGAGCAAAATCTTTGGCAAAGACTAATGTAATAAATGATAGTGAAAACATGCAGATACCAAAAATGATCTGATGGAAAAGATTTTTAAAAATATTAGGAAATCTAGCTAAAATTCCTTGCATAATTACAATCACACTAGCATTTAAAGTCCAAAGCAAACTGTACAAATGGAACGGGATGCCTAGTGAAACCATATAAACGGACAAGTTAGATTCCCAGTTCATGTACATTAACCAAGTAATACCTAAAGTAGTGAAGAAAGCCATCGTCATAATAAAGTTGCGCTTAGGCATAGGAACCGCCTTTTGTGTATCTCCGCTTTGTCCTTTAGCAACTCTTTCCTTATGAAAGGCAATGATTGGTCGATAATTAAATAAAGCATTGATGAAGGCAACAACGAAGAGCAGCGCAGCAATCACAAACAACAATGTAACTGAGTAATCATATAAGTATCCAACGATCAAAGTACCGGTTACCACACCCAAGTTTTGTGAGAAATACAGCACATTGAATACGTATCTACCCGGATAATGTCGTAAACTCGTGGCAATCGAATTAATTAGGGTACCGTTCCAGCCGCCTAAAAAGCCAGTGATCGTTAGCCAAATCCAATATTCAGGCCAGCCGTGGAAGATTGCCATCAAGAATAAAACAGCCGCATCAAGGCCTACGCCCCATAAGATCAACGGATACGGGTTGTATTTATCATAAAGGCGTCCGGAGATGATTGACCCCAGAATATTTCCCGCACAGTTACAAAATAAAACGACCCCAATCATAGAAAGGCTGATGTGCAACTGTTTATTTAAATAAACTGAAGTCAGTGGCCAAATAAAACTTGCTCCAATCCAGGTAGCTAGTTCACCTAAAATCAGCCAACGTAATTTGATTTCATCGCTTTGTATTTTTCCATGCGCAAGTTTCATTTAATCATTTCCTTTCTTACTTCATTATTCATTCTTAACCTTAAGTGTAACAAAAAAAGAGTGATCTTGGACAAGACCACTCTTGAAATATGATGGATTAATTATCAATGCTAACTCACCACGGTAATTCCTTACCCTTTGGTTCTCCCCAATCTATCTCATGATCACGAATTCCATCATCTTTCCACCCTGCAAATAATTCGTGATTATCTTTAGGCTTATATGTCAACTACCCTAGACTGAAGTCTAGGGCTTAGTGGCTCGTTAGCTTACGCTAACCAGAACACCAACTTGCTTAGATACGGACTTGACTTACCAGCAATAGTCTTTTGACTATTGCCG
>NZ_NFKZ01000048.1:0-8096 GCF_002160635.1 Lactobacillus gallinarum | reverse complement strand
GACCAATTTTCTTTGTTCAAAAATAAAAATAGACAGAAAAAGACGGTCAAGCAACTCAAATTAAGAGTTGGATTGATCGTCTTTCAGTATCTAAGGGTTAGTTTTTTCCCAGACACTTTGTGTAGTAGAAAAATTTTACAATAATTCAATATGATCTTCTTCACACTTTTTAACCATGTCTTCTGGCCAAATACTTGCTTGAACTTCACCGATATGGGCCTTACCAAGTAAAAGCATGCATAGACGTGATTGACCGATACCACCACCGATTGAGTATGGCAATGCGCCTTGCAAAAGCATTTGGTGGAATGGCAACTTAGCACGTTCTTCACAATGTGCCTTCTTCAGTTGTTCCTTCAAGCTTTCTTCGCTGACGCGGATACCCATTGATGAAATTTCAATCTTACTTTGAAGAGGTTCATACCAGAAAATCAAATCACCGTTTAATTGCCAGTCATCGTAGTCAGGTGCACGACCATCATGAGGCTTACCGCTACGCTTCAACTTGTCACCAATCTTCATGATAAAGACGGCCTTTTCTTCCTTGGCAATCATGTTTTCACGTTCATCTGGTGAAAGCTCAGGCCAGCGGTCTTCAAGCTCTTGGGTAGTAATGAATGAAACGTGATCAGCCAAGCGATAAGTAGAACCAGGGTAGCGCGCAGATACTAATTTTTCAGTTTCCTTAATAGCTCTAAAAATTTTGTTAACAGTGATTTCCAAAGTATCGGTGTTACGTTCTTCCTTGCGGATAACTTTTTCCCAGTCCCATTGGTCAACGTAAATGGAGTGGAAGTTGTCTAAATCTTCATCGCGGCGAATGGCGTTCATGTTAGTGTAAAGACCTTCGTGCATCCCAAAACCATACTTCTTAAGGGCGAGTCGCTTCCACTTAGCAAGAGAGTGGACTACTTCAATGGTGTCGTCCTTAGGCATTGACTTCATATCAAAAGCAACAGGACGTTCAACCCCGTTTAAGTTGTCGTTTAAACCAGTCTTTTGTTCAACAAACATTGGGGCAGACATTCTTTGTACGCCGAGAATAGAAGCGAGCTTATCTTGGAAAGTTTCACGGATGAAAACAATTGCTGCTTCAGTATCACGAACTGTCAATGTTGGACGGTAATCTTTAGGTAAAATAAGTGTCATAATAAATCCTCTTTCTCGAAAATATTTGAGAGTAAAGAAAAAGCCCTTCGCTCCCTGTAATCTAGGGACGAAAGGCTTTTTTCCGCGGTACCACCCACATTGTCTAATTATATAGACCTCTTAATGAAGCACCATCATGCTCCACCGGTGTGGTAACGTGCCGGAGACGTCTCAACCTACTTTAAGAATTGTTATTTCGGTGAGCTGCTAAAAGTGTTTTTCAATAATCCAGGGTCTATTAGTTTCGCACTAACACTAATTCACTGGAGAGAAATAGATTATTTACTCGTCTTTTTCATAGCTTTTTAATTTATTTGATATATATTTAACAGTATTTCCCTAAAAAAAGCAAGCCAAAAATGTGATATGATAATTTAGAAAGCGGTTTACTTATAGACATAAAAGAAAATAATATTACTTTAGAGGATTAAAATGTTAGGTTTTTCTGTTTATCTCGGACATGATTTAACAGCCGAGAATTATAATTATTTATTGATGATGCGCAATAGTGGTTTTATGTGCGTATTCACCCAACTGGAAGTTCCTGATACAGAAAATGATATTGTATTAAAGCGGCTAGCTAATTTAGTTAATTGGTGCCAAAAATTAGACTTAAAAATTGTGGCAGATGTATCAGAAGAAGTTTTGCATAAGCTAAATATTAATGGCATAGATCAAATTAAAAGCTTAAATTTAACAGGCTTGCGGATGGATGATGGCTTTAGTATGGAAACCATTGCCAAATTATCTAAGGAAATGCCTATCGTTCTGAATGCCAGCACGATTACGCAAGATGATATTGATAATTTGAAATATAGCAATGCTAACTTTGATAATTTGACAGCGGGGCATAATTTTTATCCGCGTCCTGAAACGGGACTTGATGCACATTGGATGCAAGAAAAGAATAAATGGCTCCATAAATATAATTTGAAAACGTCAGCCTTTATTTCGGGAAATGGTAAGTTGCGTGGACCGATCTTTGCGGGCTTGCCTACACTTGAAAAACAAAGAAATGAAAATCCACTTGCAGCAATTTTAGAATTACAAAAACTAGATTGTGATGATATTTTTGTAGGTGATCCGCAATTGACTAAGGATACAATTGAATCGATTACCAATTACCAAAAAGAAAAAGCTATTACATTGCATTTGGATACTGAAATTCCAGAATTATTTGAAAATGACTGGCATAATCGTCCTGATGTGGCAAGAGATGTAGTACGGCTAAAGGAAAGTAGAGAAAAGCAATTATTGTCGACAGAGCCACAAGACAATATTTATGCTCGGCCTAAAGGTAGCGTAACAGTTGATAATGATTTATATCAGCGATATAAGGGTGAAATTGAAGTAACTAAGTGTGATTTGCCGCGAAATGAAAAGGTTAATGTGCTGGCACAAGTAAAAGACTATGATTTGCCATTGCTTGATTATATTGGTGCTGATATGCGGGTCATTTTCAGAAAAGCGAATGCAAATAGTATTTAGTGAAGAAGTATTTCTTAGGAAATACTTCTTTTTTGTACAAAAAAAGAGATGAATCAAAGATTCATCTCAAAAAGTAGATATTATCGGGAAAACAGGATTCGAACCTGCGACCCCCTGGTCCCAAACCAGGTGCTCTACCAAACTGAGCCATTTCCCGTTTTTAAGTGCGCCCTGAAGGATTTGAACCTTCAACCTTCTGATTCGTAGTCAGACACTCTATCCAGTTGCGCTAAGGGCGCGTCTATCAACTCAATTAGTATAACATAAATATAAACGATGTCCAATATTTTTTTGCAAGAAAAAAAGCCTAGTTACTGTCTACCCTCCAGTAACTAGACCTATACTATTCTATCGAAAAAATGATAATAAAACTATCTTATTACAAAATAATTAACAAAAAATAATCAAAATGCAAATATTTTGTACTAAAAATGTCTAATTATCTATCCCCATCGAAGATATTGTCTTTGACGATGACGTAATCAACGAGTTTGATGGAGTTCAAATTGCGTCCGCCCGCATATGAAATTGATGATTGTAGATCTTCTTTCATTTCACGCAAAGTATCTTTAATTGATCCGCGATAGGGCACAAGCATTTGTTTACCCTCTACATTCTTGTAGGCACCTTTTTGTACTGCAGAGGCTGAGCCCCAATATTGCTTATAAGTTTTGCCATTAATTTTGATAACATTGCCGGGAGATTCCTCGTGACCAGCAAAAAGTGAACCGATCATCACCATAGTTGCTCCAAAGCGAACGGACTTCGCAATATCACCGTTATGACGAATACCACCGTCTGCGATTAATGGTTTTGAAGCCACCTTACTACACATACGAAGTGCGGCCAGTTGCCATCCACCTGTACCAAAGCCTGTCTTGAGTTTGGTGATGCAGGCACGACCAGGACCAACACCAACTTTAGTGGCATCAGCGCCGGCATTTTCAAGTTCACGTACGGCTTCTGGTGTAGCAATGTTACCAGCAGTCAAAAATGAATCAGGCAATTTTTCCTTAATGTACTTGATCATCTTAATTACATAAACTGAATGACCATGGGCTACATCGATTGTGATGTATTCAGGCTTAAGGTTTTGCTTAACCAATTCGTCGATAAAATCATATTCACTATCTTTAATACCGACTGAAATAGAAGCAAAGAGGCCCTTTTCGTGCATCATCTTGATAAAAGGAATTCTCTTCTCTGGTTCAAAACGGTGCATTACATAGTAATAACCGTTTTCTGCTAACCAAACGGCCAAGTCATCATTAATGACGCTTTCCATATTAGCTGGTACAACCGGTATTTTAAATGTTCGGCTTCCGAACCTTACGCTAGTATCCGCGTCACGACGGCTTTTGATGATTCCTTTATTAGGAATAAGTTGGATATCATCATAATCAAAGGCTTCCATACTAAAATAATTACTCAATTTGATTTGCTCCTTATGTAGTGCTTTACCAAACGAAAACTACTATATGGGATAAAATTTAATTTGTCAATATAGAAATCGAACTATGAAAGAAAATAAAAATAAAATAATTCGGATTTCGCATTGACTAATAATTTACAAATTGCTAGACTAGCTTACGTAATATTTATAGAAATTTTTTATGAGGTGAATTTCAAATGACAGCAGTTGCAGTCGTAGGTAGTCAATGGGGCGATGAAGGGAAAGGAAAGATTACTGACTTTTTGAGTAAAGAAGCCGCAATGGCAGTTCGCTCAAATGGTGGTAACAACGCAGGCCACACAATTGATATTGATGGCAAAGAGTTCAAGATGCGTTTGATTCCTTCCGGTATTTTTGCCGCATCTAAGGGTGCAGTAATTGGTAACGGTGTAGTTATCAACCCAGAAGTTATGTTTGGTGAACTTGATAACTTGGAAAAGAACGGAATCGACACCAGCAAGTTAAGAATTTCTAACCGTGCTAACATCATCATGCCTTACGACATTAAGCAAGATGAATACCAAGAAGAAGCTAAGGGTGCTAACAAAATTGGTACTACTAAGAATGGTATTGGACCAACTTACATGGACAAGGCTTCAAGAATCGGTATTCGCGTTTGTGATTTACTTGAAAAAGATACTTTTGAAGAAAAATTACGCCTTAACTTGAAACTTAAGAACGAATTATTTACTAAGGTTTATGGTAAGCCAGCTCTTAAGTTTGAAGACATCTTTGACAAGTACTATGAATACGGCCAAAAGATGAAGAAATACGTTACTGATACTTCAGTTTTAGTTAACGATGCACTTGATAACGGCGAAAAGGTCCTCTTTGAAGGTGCACAAGGTACTATGCTTGATATTGACGAAGGTACTTACCCATACGTAACTTCATCAAACACTATCTCAGGCGGTATCTGCTCAGGTATTGGTATGGGTGCTAACCGTTTGAACACTGTAATCGGTGTCTGCAAGGCTTACACCACTCGTGTTGGTGAAGGTCCATTCCCAACTGAACTTCTTGATGAAGTTGGTGACAGAATTCGTGACACTGCTCATGAATACGGTACTGTTACCGGTCGTCCACGTCGTGTTGGTTGGTTCGACTCCGTTGCCCTTCGTCACGCTAAGCGTGTGTCAGGCATTAACGGCTTAAGCTTGAACTTGCTTGATATCTTCTCAGGCTTTGACAAGATTAAGATTGCTACTGCTTACGAACTTGATGGTAAGAAGATTGATTACTACCCAGCAAGTTTGAAGGAACTTTACCGTTGTAAACCTGTTTATGAAGAACTTCCAGCATGGGATGAAGATATTACTCAAGTTAAGACTTGGGATGCTCTTCCAGAAAATGCTAAGAAGTTCTTGAATCGTGTTTCAGAATTGGTCGGTGTACCACTTGTTACTGTTTCAGTTGGTCCTGACCGTGAACAAACTATCGTATTGAAGAATCCATGGGAAATGTAATTTATGATTAATCGTTATACTCGACCCGAAATGGGCAAAATCTGGACTGATGAAAATAAATACGCAGCTTGGCTTGAAGTAGAAATTGCTGCTACTAGAGCTTGGGCTGAACAAGGCGAAGTACCAAAAGAAGATGCAGAAAAGATTGCTAAGAATGCATCATTTACTGCAGAACGTGTGGCAGAACTTGAACAAGTTACTCATCACGACGTTGTAGCCTTCACCCGTACGGTTTCTGAAAGCCTTGGTCCTGAAAAGAAGTGGGTTCACTTCGGCCTTACTTCTACTGATGTAGTAGATACTGCACAAGGACTTTTGCTTAAGCAAGCCGATGAAATCATTAGAAAAGATTTGCATGAATTAAAGGAAACCATTGCGGAAAAGGCTAGAAAGTACAAGTACACTGTTGAAATGGGTCGTACCCACGGTGTGCAAGCTGAACCTACTACTTTTGGTTTGAAGCTTGCTCGTTGGTATGCCGAAATTAACCGTGATATTGAACGTTTTGAACACGCAGCCAAAGGGGTAGAATCAGGTAAAATTTCTGGTGCTGTTGGTACTTTTGCTAACGTTCCACCTGAGATCGAAACCAGTGTTATGAAGCAACTCGGTTTAACGCAACAACCAATCACCAGCCAAGTATTGCCACGTGATTTGCACGCAGAATACATCGCAATGCTTGCTTTGATTGCAACCAGTATTGAAAACTGGGCTACTGAAATTCGTGGACTTCAAAGAAGTGAAATTCATGAAGTTGAAGAACACTTCCGTGCAGGTCAAAAGGGTTCTTCCGCAATGCCTCACAAGCGTAATCCTATTGGCTCAGAAAATCTTTGTGGTATGGCCCGGGTATTGCGTGGTCATGTCGTTACAGCTTACGAAGACGTTGCCCTTTGGCACGAACGTGATATTTCTCACTCAAGTGCTGAACGTGTAATTTTGCCTGATACCACAATCGGTATCGACTACATGTTGCACCGCTTCAACCGTATTTTGAGCAACTTGGATGTCTTCCCAGAAACTATGCTCAAGAACATGGATCGTACCTACGGTTTGATTTACTCACAACGTGTGCTTCTTAAGTTGATTGACGAAGCAGGACTTTCTCGTGAAAAGGCCTATGATATGGTTCAAAAGTTGACTGCTAAGTCATGGAACGAGCAAAAACAATTTAAACCTCTAGTTGAAAATAGCGAAATTATGAACTACCTTTCTAAAGAAGACGTTGATGATGCCTTTGATTATCACTATCACTTACGTCATGTTGATGATATCTTCAAGAAGTGTGGTTTGGACTAATTGATAAAATACCTAATAAAGAAGCGTTTGGAGAAATTCCAATGTCATTAAGTTAAGACATTGACAATTAATATTAGACTTTTAAAGCACTGATTTAACATTTAATTGGTTAAATTGGTGCTTTTTTCGTACAACAAATAAGGCATAGCACAGATTCTGCTTTTTTAAGCTACGCGATATAAATAATATACAGCTGATTTGGGCTTAATATTTCTCTTGTCCTTGCGGCCTGGTCTAATTGGAATGGTATAATAGCTGATCTGAATAAGGATCCGTTCAAAATCTTGCGTTAAAGAAGAAGCTAAATACATGCTCTGAATAATCAAGCATGATTGCTTGAAATTGATGGCATATTGATACTTGCAATGCTTTTGCGGAATATAGGCCTGTGCATCAATTTGACTGATTGCATTAAACATAATCATATGGGCATAAATTTCCATTTCAATAAATTTATCTTGTTTGGAATGGAACTGTACGCTGCCTAAAGAATACTTCAATTTCTTGAAGGAGGTCTCAATACCCCAACGCAGATGATAAAGCTCTTTAATTCTTTTTAGCGGATAATTTTTTCGATCAAGATTGGTTAGCACAACTTCCCATTCTTCTTTGCCTGATTTGGCATCATTAATTCTAAATTTGCAGGCTCGAAATTTTATTGTGCATAACTCGCCAAAATCCCAGCTTAGATCCTGGGTATTTTTAGAGCGATACTTAATATATTGGCGATAATAATGCTGGACATGGTGAATATTCTCACTGGCTTTATGCGTGATGTAGTAATAGTTAGAAGTAGTTACCAGGCAGGAAATCTCACGATCACATTCTTGATCAGGCAATGTCGTTATTTCTTTAACTCCGCCTTTTCCAGCCTTAGTTCGTATTATGTAATGACAGTTAGGCAGGCGATTGCAGTTTTCAATCATATTGAAACTAGTGTAGCCACGATCCATTGTTACAATATATGGACCACAATTCAAAGCTTTAAGCATTTGAACAGCCGCTTTGCGTTCATCCATTTCTGATTTAGGCTGAAAAATACAATCCTGGTAGGTATTATTCAATAGATCATATAAGGCATTAACGTGAATTTGACAATAGGGTTTCTTTTTATGAGAAGAAGCTTGTACAATGTTATTCGATTTCGGATTCCAGATTTGATTAAAGTCAGAGCCATCAATGGCAAACAAACGGTAGTGATGATCAAAAAGTTGAATATTAAATAGATTTTGATTAAAAAC
>NZ_NFKZ01000047.1:0-9026 GCF_002160635.1 Lactobacillus gallinarum | reverse complement strand
CATGTGTCCAAAGCAGTCACGGCATTGGCTTCATCTCCACTTTACATAGTAAAAGAAAAAGTGTTGAACGACTACTCCGTCGAGTAATCATCCAACACTAGATTAGTATGTTTTGTTTTTTATGTTTTTGAGCAATTATTTTGACTTTTTTTAAAAAAGTACTTGTCAAAAGCAAAATCTACTGGTAATATATTTAACTGTCAGCGAGAGAGCTGATAAAAAATATGGGTGGCTAGCTCAGCTGGCAGAGCAACGGACTCTTAATCCGTGGGTCCAGGGTTCGATCCCCTGGCCACCCATAATATGGAAATGGCACTGCAAGAAGGCGGTGCTTTTTTTGTGCTTAAAATTGAATAAAGAAAAAGACTGATATCTCCTTGCTGATTATAGCGAAGACTATCAGTCTTTTTTGCTTATATTTCAAAAATTATTTCTTCAATGATGCAACTTTTGCTTCTTCTGGAGTGTTAGATGGGGTAAGTTTCAACCCGATGTCGATAGATTTAACATCACTAGCTTTTACATAACCATTCTTACCAACATGAATAGTACTCCAACGAGCTGTTGGTGTAGTACTTGCGTAAAAACTCGTACCTACTAAGTGATAGAATAATTCACCTCTCTTTTGATCAACTGATCAGAGGGAATTAAAGAACGTCCATTGGACTTCACCTCTGTTTGATAATATTCAACAAGGTACTAATTTAATTTGACCAATAATAGTCTTTATACTAATTACTGCAACTAAAAACATCCCTGCCTCAGCATAAGCAACGGAGTTTTTTCATGCTATGATTAATAAGATAAGCCTACGGAGGAAGAAGAATGAAACGCGTTTATTACTACCATAAAACTACAGACGATGTTGTCGACAGCCATAACCAAAATTTCAGCTTACCCGATGATTACGTCATCCTGCCAACCTCTCGCGCTGCCAAAATCTGGTCTGCTATTGCTCGACGCCTCGCAGCTGGCTTCGGCTGGATCGGCTTTCGCCTCTTTGACCACGTCCAAGTCATCGGCAAAGAAAAGCTAAAACAAGTTGACGGTGGCTATTTCATCTACGGCAACCACACCCGTCCTATGGGCGACGTCTTCACCTCACTCACTATTTTTCCAGTAAAAAACTTCTACGCAATCGCGGGACAGGCCAACTGGGGCATCCCCTTCATTGGCAAATATCTCGTCCGCTACGGCGGCTTACCCGTCGGCAAAGACATCAAGCAGTCAATTAAACTAATCAAGGCCATTCAAACCGTGATCAACGACAAAAAAGGCGAGGTCCTCATCTACCCTGAAGCCCACGTTTGGCCCTATTACACCAAAATCAGATATTTTGACTCCACCAGCATGCACTTTCCTGTCAAGCTAGGCGCTCCAAGTTTCGTTATGACGAAAACCTACCATAAAAAGCGCATAGGACGTCGTCCACGCTGCGTTATTTACATTGATGGGCCATTTTATCCAGATCAAACTCTAACCCGTAAGGAAGCGCAAAATAAGCTACACGATCAAATCTGGCAAGCCATGAATAAGCGAGCAAAACTCAGCAACTACGAATATTATCAATACATCAAAAAATAAAAGCCGTCCTATATTTGGGCGGCTTTTATCATTAATGGGCTAAAACTTTTCCATGGTATCATATAGTTGTCAATCTTTATCACTAAAGAACAGGAGAAGATATGAATATACTTTTTTGTGGAGACGAAAACGCGGAAGATGGCGTTTTAATCTCTACTCTTTCTTTAATAAAAAATTCCGGCGCTAAGAAATTACACCTTTACATCTTAACCATGGATGCTCACAGCGATGAACGTAAGTATCATTCATTTTCCATGCAAGCCGCAAATTATATTCGCAGCCTTTTGACCCAGGCAAATCCTAACAATACTTTGCAATTAATTGACTGCACAGAACTATTTGAAAAGCAACCGCCAACTGTCAACATGAATACGCGTTTTACACCTTATGCCATGCTTAGATTATTTGCGGATCAACTGCCTGAGATTCCTGATCGCATTCTTTATCTTGACGATGACATTATCATCAGAAGCGACATTACCGAGTTTTATCAGCAAGATATGACAGGTATCGAACTAGCCGGTGTGCTTGATTACTGGGGAAAATTTTTCTTCCACAACGTCAAGACTAAGCATGTCTTTGATTACCTCAATTCGGGCGTTTTGCTTTTGAATATGCCTAAGATCAAAGAAACTGATCTTTTTGCTAAAGTGCGTCAAATGATGCAAACTAAGAAGATGTTCTTGCCAGATCAATCAGCTATTAACAAATTAGCTGTCGCTAAGCGTGTTTTTCCACGCTACTACAACGAACAATACAAGTTGCAGAAGAACACCAAGATTCAGCATTTCACCACCAGCTTTCGTTTCTGGCCTTACTTTCATACTCAGACCGTTAAGCCATGGGATGTTGATCGCGTACACAGCGTACTTCATTTACATGAATATGATGATATCCTTACCGAATATCTCAAAATACGCCATAATTTAAAGAAATAGTTTTTTGGAGGAAAATTATGAAAACAATTCCAGTATTTTACACTATCAGTGACAATTACACACCTTATGCCTATGTTTCAATTCAATCGTTAATTGATCATGCAGATCCTAACAAGGACTACACCATCACCCTTTTAGTTCAAGAAATCTCTCCTGAACACAAGAAGAGCTTAGAAGACATGTCTACTGACAACATTCACGTTAACATTTTTCACATCAGTGATGACATGGTAAATCGAATTCACAAGGGCAAGGAAAACTATTTGCGTGCCCAATTCTTCACTATGTCAATTTTCTACCGTCTATTTATTCCAGACCTCTTCCCACAATACGACAAGGCCGTTTATTTAGACGCTGACACAATTATTTGTGATGATATTGCCAATCTTTATGACACCGAAATTGGTGAGAATATGTTTGCCAGCTGTCCTGATTTATCCATTCGCTACATGCCACTTTTGCAAAAATATATCAAGGAATGCCAAGGTATTTTACCAGCTGAAAAGTACATCAACAACGGCGTGATCGTCTTTAACATGAAGGCATTCAGAGACAAGCATTTCGTAGACAAGTTTTATTACTTAATGGACAAATATCACTTCGATAATGTCGATCCTGACCAAGCCTACATGAACGAAATCTGTGAAGACAAGATTTATCACTTGCCTAAAGAATGGGACGCTATGCCTAATGAAAGCATCCCTGAATTCGAAAATCCTAAGATCGTGCACTACAACTTATTCTTCAAGCCATGGCACTTCGCCGATGTCCAATACGGTCACTACTTCTGGGATGTTGCCAAGAAGACACCATATTATGATGAATTAAAGAAACAATTAGCTGATTTTACAGATGAAGATCGTCAAAGAGCTCGTGCTGACCTAGAGCGGATGGCTGAAAAGGTTGATATGATCGTTCAAGAACCAAATACTTGGGCTAAAGTTAAGCAACATGAATCCGTAAAGATCGATTAAGGAAGGCAATTATGACAGTTCCAGTTTTTTATAGCATTAGTGACGACTTCACTAAGTATGCTGCAGTATCGCTTAATTCACTGGTTAAACATGCAAATCCTGAGACAGACTACACAGTATATTTTTTAAACCAAGATTTATCTGGCCAGCATAAACAAGATTTAAGTGATCTTGGCATTCAAAATGTGCACGTTAAATTTTTCCATATTGATGATGAATTAGTTAAGCCAATTCAAAATCGCAAAGAAAATTTCCTGCGCGCTGATTTCTTTACCATGTCGATTTTTTATCGCTTGTTTATCCCGGAATTATTCCCGCAATACGACAAAGCAATTTATATCGACAGTGACACTATTGTAAATGATGACATTGCCAAACTTTACAACACCGAACTAGGCAACAACCTATTCGGTGCTTGCACCGACTCCTCTATCCAATATGTAGCCAAAATGGTGAAATACATCAAAGATGTTTTAGCGCTAGATCCAAAGAAATATATTAACTCAGGAATGCTAGTCATGAACTCTAAGGCATTCCGCGATGAGCATTTCATTAACCACTTCATGAATTTACTAGAAAGATACCACTTTGACTGTATTGCCCCAGATCAGGATTACTTAAATGAAATTGGTGAAGGAAGGATTTTGCACCTTGATCCGCGTTGGGATGCGATGCCTAATGAAAATACTAAGCCACTGAAAAATCCTGGTCTGATCCACTACAATCTTTTCTTTAAACCATGGCATTTTAAAAATGTTCAATACGAAGATTACTTCTGGCAAAGTGCTAAAGAGACTAAGTTTTATAATGAATTAAAAGCTGAACTCGATAATTATACTGACGCCGAACGCGCAGATGATCGAGAAAAACTTAATCACATGCTTTTAAAGGAAGATAAAACTGAACAAGATCCTAATAATTGGGCACGAGTGAAAGAACGAGAGGCTGTTAAACTATGATTTTTGGCGATAATCGCGAAGCTGTAATTAAAAATATTCAAAAAGCTGCCAACAAGCGAGACTTTACGGCAAAGGCAGAAATTGGCGATCCACAAATGACGCTTGATGAACGATTGAAGTTAGTTAATGACTATTGGAAAAATCGCAAATCATTTTCTAGCAAAATTAATAATCAAATTGGACACGCTATGCTTACTACTTTTGCCAAAACCTTAGCAGGTTCTACTGAATTCAAGGGATTGGAAAATTTAAACAATCTTCCTATTGGTGGAGCAATCGTAACTGCTAACCACTTTAACCAGATTGATTCTTTACCAATTAAATTATTAGCCAACAAGATGCATCATCAACTCTCAATCGTCATTGAAGATACTAACTTGATGCTGCCAGGCTTCTTCCGCTATTTAATGAACTATGTTGGAACTATCCCTCTAGTTCAAAGCGCAAGTTATATTGGCAATGTATTTCCTAAGCATTTAAGCAACGCACTAGCTAAAAACAACTGGGTATTAATTTATCCTGAACAAGAAATGTGGTGGAATTATCGTAAACCACGTAAATTGCAACGTGGCGCCTATTACTTTGCTGCAAAACAAAACGTGCCAGTTATTTCGCTCTTTATTGAGATTAGTGATTTGCCAAAAATAGAAAAGAAAGACTCTAATTTCTACGAGACTAAATATATTGTCCATGTTTTACAACCGATTTTTCCTGATGTTTCTTTAAATGCTAATGAAAATGCGCATAAAATGATGGAACAAGATTATCAACAAAAAGTTGCCGCATACGAAAAAATTTACGGTAAGAAACTTAATTATGATTTCACAGATTGGGATATCGCAGGCTGGCGCGGCCATCTTTCATAAGAAAAATATAAGATAATTTGAAATAGTTTGTTCTAAAGTGACAACGTGTTACCATTAATATAACGTATTTTACTTTAGAAAGGAACTTCCTATGAAAAAATTTACCAGAGAAACTCTGTCAAACTATAACGGAAAAAATGGTCGACCTGCCTATATTGCAGTCAACGGTACCGTATATGATGTAACTAACAATTCTCAATGGACCAATGGCGAATACCATAATATTATGGCCGGCCAAGATGTTAGTTTTAACTTAACTAATACGCCAGATGTATTAGTTAATATTAATAAGGTTGGTTTATACAACTAGAAATAAATAAAAAATTTGATCAATAAAATAAATCCCCAAAAGAGAGCAGACTGTAAACATCTGCTCTCTTTTTTCTTCTCAAGTCGAATATTGTTCTTATTTAAAAAGATAATATAATAATAGTTAGTATATTATTATAAGTGAAGTGCTAAATTATGAATCTAAATCAACTTTATTACTTTAATGAATTGGTTAAACAACACCAATTTTCTAGTGCTGCAAAACGATTACATATTTCTCAGCCTAGCTTATCTAATTCAATCAAAACCTTAGAAAAAGAATTACATTATAATTTAATCGAACGGCGTAACGGCCGTATTGAATTAACAGAATACGGTCAAATATTCCTTGAATCAGCAGATTCCATTATATTAACCCTCGAAAAAGCAAAAAATAATATTAATCATACCAAGCAAATGAGAAATAATACTATAGAAATAGGTTGCATCCCCACTGCTAGAGAGAACTTTCTGCCTCATATTACTTCAGCATTCGAAAAAGAAAATTCTAGCACATTTCATTACATTTACCACAATGCTATTTCTAATCAAATTTGCTTAGAAGTCCAAAACGGAAATTTCGACTTAGGCGTTTGTTCAAAAACTGATAATTATTCTGATTTAAACTTTATTCCTTTATATGTTGAAAATACCGTTTTTACAGCTTCAAAATTGGCATCTAAATTAGAGCTGCCTCAAAGCACGCGAACCATCTATCTAGTCTATAGTACTAAGCATCAGTTATCTCAACCTGCTCAGCAATTAATTGATTTTATTGCAAACTAAAAAATCAGCCAAAAAGGCTGATATTTTTTGTTCTAAATCTATACCTAATTTATAGATGAAATAGTTCTCTAGCTAATGCGTTATAATAATTTTATTATCGAAGGAAAGAAGGAATTTTCATGAATGACCCTGAAGCTTTATTACATTATCTTGATGTATTACTTAAAGAGAGCAATTTTACTAAAGCAGCGCGAGAATTATATATTTCTCAACCTTATTTGACCCAGTTAATAAAAAGAATCGAGAAAAAACTTGGTACCAAAATTATCAATCGTGACCGGACACCTTTTTCATTAACAGAAGCAGGCATGATTTATTACAAGTATTTAGAAAATATTTCTTACAGTGACCAACAATTGGATCGCGACCTTGCTCCATATACCCAACCTAACAAGGAAATCATTAAATTAGGCATTTTAGAAAGCTTAGGTTCATTTTTATTGCCTCGATTATTACCTTCATTTTTACAAAAAAATCCTAACGTGGAAATTCAGTTATTTGAAAATTCTCCACGCAAAAATGAAACAAATTTACTCAATGGTGACATTGATTGTTATATTGGACAAACACCTGAGACTATTTCCCACGATTTAGATTACCTAGTCAAAAATGGAGAACAATATTATGTAGTCATCCCTCAGAATTCGCCTTATTTCCGCTCTGACAAGTTTATTTTAGAAGCAGATGACTTAGACCTTAAGGAAGTTTTGCAGGCTCCTATGGTATTAAGTGCCTCAGAATCGGCAATTCGACATCAAGTGAACGGCTTATTTCAAAAATTTCATATTAAGCCTTGCATTGTTTTAGAAAGTAAAAGCATCATTACGGCTACAGACTTAGCATTAAGAGGAGTAGGCCTTACTATTTCTTCAGCTAGCATACTTAGCCGTATGCGTCAAACTCCAGTGAACCTACTAAAAATTGATGAAAATTTAATTTATATTAACTTCTTTATCGCAACTAAAAAAGAAGCCAAGATTTCTTCTTCTTTGCAAGAATTAATCGAAGAATTTAAAAATCTCGATTTAAGTTAAAAAGCATCTGTAAGTTTTTACCTACAGATGCTTTATTGTTAACTATTTTTAGCTTTAATCTTAAATATAATAGTTCCTAGTATTAAACCGACAAGCATAGGAACTACCCAAGATAACCCTTGTCCTGCTAACGGAAGAGTATTTCTAACATGAGCAATAGCCAATCCAAACGAACTTTGACTAACTACTGGCGGCATGCTGACGATCATATCAAGAATAGCTGGAATTAGTGTAAAGAATAAGCTCACCACGTACATAGTCTTATTTTTCTTAAAAATATGCACGCCCAACGATAGAATAATTACTACAATTGCAATTGGATAAAGCAGCATAAGTACCGGCTTAGACCAAGCAATAATCGTTTCCAGACCGCAATTAGCTACCAAGAAAGCAGCACCACAAGAAATCCCCAACCAATTGTGATAGCTTAATTTTGAATAATGAGCATGAAAATCTTGTGCAAAGGCTGCTACTAATCCCACAGCTGTAGTGATACAAGTTAGGATTATTAAAGCTGCTAATAGTGCTTGTCCAGCAATACCTGCATAACTTTGAACGATTTGTGAAAAGGCAATTCCTCCGTCAGCAGAAACTTTAAATCGACCTAAAGACATAGCTCCAATGATGATTAGAAATACGTAGATCAATCCTATGGCTGACATACTAAATACACCTGACTTAGCAGTAACTATTGCGACACTTTTGTCTTCCTTTTTACCCATTTGCCTAATTGCGGTAATAATAGTTACTCCAAATGCCAATCCTGCCAATGCATCCATAGTGTTGTAGCCCTCTAAAAAGCCATTAATAAATGAAAGACCGCTACTACCATATGCATTGGTTGCTGGAGCCGCATTAGGATCTCCCATCGGAAAAAGAAAAACAATGAAAAACACTAAAAAGAGTAAGATTAAAAAGATAGGATTTAAAATCTTACCCAGAGCACTTAAAATATCACTTTCTTTATATGCAATAAGATAAGCAAAAATGAAAAATAAAGTCGTAAAAATCAATAAACCAATCTGATTAAACTGCTTTGGTACAAAAGGAGCTATTCCGACGGTATATGAAACAGTCGCCGTTCTAGGGGTACCAAATAATGGGCCAATAGTTAAATGAATCAAAGTCATGAACACTAATGCAAATTTTGCCCCAGCTGGCAAACCAATATCATACACACCATCTGAATGCGTCAATGCAATAGCTAACACCGAAAATAGCGGTAATAGCACACCCGTTACTAAAAATCCTACTGCTGCAAACGACCAATCATGTCCAGCAATTTGTCCTAAGTGAAGTGGAAAGATTAAGTTACCTGCACCAAAAAACAGAGCAAATAACATGGAACTGATTACGAAGTAATCTTTTTTAGATAACTCGCGTTCAATCTTTTCCATTTCATCCATAATATCAACTCCTAAATATTAATATTTCGACATTATCTCATAAAAAGGATAAAAAAAGAAGGAAGCTAGGCTTCCTTCTCTCTCCTTACTCCGGCTGTCAGACTCGAACTGACGACATCTTGATTAACAGTCAAGCGCTCTACCAACTGAGCTAAGCCGGAATATTAAAA
>NZ_NFKZ01000046.1:0-9769 GCF_002160635.1 Lactobacillus gallinarum | reverse complement strand
TATCGCGGGATGGAGCAGTCTGGTAGCTCGTCGGGCTCATAACCCGAAGGTCGTTGGTTCAAATCCAGCTCCCGCAATTTGGTCCATTGGAGCAGTGGTTTATCTCGCCTCCCTGTCACGGAGGAGATCGTGGGTTCAAATCCCACATGGACCGTAAGATGGCTCGGTAGCTCAGTTGGTAGAGCAAAGGATTGAAGCTCCTTGTGTCGGCGGTTCGATTCCGTCCCGCGCCATCAAGCTGGAGGAGTAGCGAAGTGGCTAAACGCGGCGGTCTGTAAAACCGCTCTCTCTGAGTTCGGCGGTTCGAATCCACCCTCCTCCATAATAGGGATATCGTATAATGGTAGTACATCGGTCTCCAAAACCGCTGATGTGGGTTCAATTCCTACTATCCCTGTTTACCTTCATGGCGGAATTGGTGAAGGGGTTAACACACCGGTTTGTGGATCCGGCATGCATGGGTTCGAATCCCATATTCCGCCCTAGTATTGGGATATAGCCAAGTGGTAAGGCATTAGACTTTGACTCTAACATGCGCTGGTTCGAATCCAGCTATCCCAATTCTAAATAATTTGATAACTTATGGCGGTGTAGCCAAGTGGTAAGGCAGAGGTCTGCAAAACCTTAATCGTCGGTCCGAATCCGACCTCCGCCTTATCAACAAGATAAGTTGATAATTTAATTTAATATTATGGCGGTGTGGCGGAATTGGCAGACGCGTCAGACTCAAAATCTGGTGTCCATTACGGACGTATCGGTTCGACCCCGATCACCGCTATTATTTTAAAGTGATTCATTTTTGAATCACTTTTTTTGTTTATTGAGATATATTTGTAATTTTTCATTATAAATTGCAGTTAGTTTAAGTAATCTTTATAATGCTAAATATGGAGGTATTTAAATGAATATTGGTCTTTATACCGATACATATTTTCCCCAGATAAGTGGCGTGGCTACTTCTATTAAGACGTTAAAAGATGCGCTGGAAAGACAGGGGCATAATGTATTTATTTTTACGACAACGGATCCTAATGTAAAAAAAGGCACAGTTGAACCTAATGTCTTTCGTTTTAGCAGTATTCCTTTTGTTTCGTTTACTGATCGTAGAATTGCATTTAGAGGACTTTTCGAAGCTACTAAGGTGGCTAAGGAAGTCAATTTAGATATAGTTCATACTCAAACTGAGTTTGCATTGGGTACTATTGGAAAATACGTAGCTCATCAGCTAGATATTCCAGCTATTCACACTTACCATACGATGTATGAAGATTACTTGCATTATATTTTGAATGGACATTTATTGCGGCCATATCACGTGAAGCAATTTGTAAAAAGCTATTTAAAAAATATGGATGGCTGTATTGCTCCTAGTGGCCGAGTAGAAGAATTATTAAGACGTTACGGTGTCCAAATTCCGATTCGGGTGATTCCTACCGGTGTAGATATTCAGAGCATAAATAGTGATGCAAATCGTGATGTACGAAAAGATCTTGGTATCGATGCAGATGCACCAGTTATATTGACGTTAAGTAGAATTGCTGCTGAGAAAAAAATAAATCATATTTTGAATGTATTACCAGCAATTATAGAAGAAATACCTAATGTTAAATTTGTGATCGCTGGTGATGGTCCAGATGTTAAAGTGCTCCAAGAGCAAGTTGAGCGTTTAACTTTAGAAGATTACGTAATCTTTGCAGGAAATGTTGACCATGGAGATGTAGGAAATTACTACCGCATGGCAGATATTTTTGTCTCTGCTAGTGATACTGAAACTCAAGGATTAACATATGTTGAAGCTTTAGCAGCCGGCACACCTTGTGTTGTTTATGATACTGATTATACGGAAAATATCTTTGACAAAGATATTTTTGGACGAAGATTTAATACGCAACAAGAGATGCAAGAAGAAATTATTTCTTTGCTTAAGCAAAAACGGGCAAAAATCCCACAAGAAATATTGCAAAATAAGTTGCAGAGTATTTCATCGGATCAATTTGCTACAAATGTGCATGATTTTTATCAGTATGTAATTGATCATTATCAGCCCAAGCATGAAGAAGATTAAAAAAGAGGATATAGATGATTAGAATTAATATGTTCTCACAAGCTGATTCCGTTAAAGGTCAGGGGGTCGGCTCAGCATATAACGAATTAATTAAATTATTGAGAACGCATTTAGTAGATGAATTTTATGTAACAATAAATAAATATGGCAATAGTGATTTAACACATTACCATACGATTAATCCAACTTATTATGCTAATAGTTTTTCACCAGCACGTGGTAGAAAAATTGGCTATGTTCATTTTTTGCCAGATACTTTAGAGGGCTCAATTAAATTACCAGGCGTTGCAAAAAAAGTATTTTATCAATATATAATTGATTTCTATAAACGCATGGATCAAATTGTAGTAGTTAATCCAATTTTTATTGATAAATTGGTCAATTATGGTATTGAACGCGATAAAGTTAAGTACATTCCTAATTTTGTTTCTAAAACTGAATTTTATGAGGAATCACTTGCAAGCAAAAATGCATTTCGTCATGAATTGGGGTTACCGCTAGATAAATTTGTAGTTTTTGGCGATGGCCAAGTTCAGGAAAGAAAGGGAATAGATGATTTTGTCAAAATGGCAAAAGCTAATCCAGATGTTCAATTTATTTGGGCAGGTGGCTTTTCTTTTGGCAAGATTACGGATGGCTACAGTCACTATAAAGACATGGTAGATAATCCGCCTAAAAATTTAACTTTTGCTGGTATTGTCGATCGCAAAAAACTGGTTAAATATTTGAACATTGCTGATTTATTCGTGTTGCCATCATATGATGAATTGTTCCCAATGTCTGTTTTGGAGGCATTTAGCTGTGGCACGCCAGTACTTCTGCGTGATTTAGATTTATATAAGGCTATTATTGATGGTTATTATATGAGTGGCCAAGATTTCGGCGAAATGAATCAAGCTTTACAAAAGGCCAAAAGCGATCCACATCTGTTGAAGAAATATAGTGATTTGTCTATTAAAGCAAGTCAAGAATATTCAGAAGACCGATTAGCCCATATTTGGAATGATTTTTATCATGAGCAATACAAATTGGGCAAGGAATTGGGACAAATTCATTAATGAATAAAAAGCATTTATGGGGCATCTTGATTGTATTGGCAATCAGTGCCTTTGTCTTATATATGGATCTGAAGTCAACACCATTATCAGAAATATTAAAGGCGGCTCATGGTCTTAATATTGTAGCTTTAATAATGGTATTTGGCTTAATGCTTCTGTCATATGTTTGTGAAGCGGGGATCTTAGCCACATTAGCTCATCGTAAAGAAGAGCCTAAAAGATCTGCATGGTCATTTTTGCGAATTCCAATTATTCAGGCTTTATTTAATGCGATTACACCAATGTCAACTGGTGGTCAGCCATCACAATTGGCAGCGATGATTCAAATGGGGATGGAAGGTGGTAGATCAACTTCCATTCTATTAATGAAATTCATTATTTATCAGATCGTAGTTTTATTCGCCTATGTCTTTACGATTATCTTTGGCTTTCATATGGTAATGACTAAATTTGCGGGGCTAGCTATATTTATTGCAATCGGCTTTTTGATCCACGTTAGTTCCATCATTTTCTTATTAGCAATCATGTTTGCCTATCATTTTACAAAGAATGCAACTAACGCTTTAATGAATTTGCTGGCAAAGTTCATTAAAAAAGAGCGTGTTGAAAAATGGCGTGCTGCTACTTTAGAAAAGATTGATACTTTTTATGCAGAAAGTCAGAAATTGAAGAAAGAAAAAAAGAAGCTGATTGTAGCTTCGACTTTGACTGTTTTACAGCTATTATTCTTTTATTCAATTCCATTTATGGTACTGACAGCTTTAAATGTGCCATGTTTATGGGCTAATGTTACGCAGATGAATATTATGATTATTATGTTCATGGCGATTATCCCTATTCCAGGTGCATCTGGTGGTGCGGAATACAGTTTTCAGACTTTATTCTCCACGTTTGTTTCTTCTCATGGTGCTTTGATTTTAGCAATGTTTATTTGGCGCTTTTCAACTTACTTTTTCGGAATGATTTTAGGTATCTTTGGTTGGATTTTTAAACCTAAAAAGATAAAAAGTTCAGAAAGTAATTAATTTTTCTTAAAAGAAATGCGTCTTGCTTAAATCAGTAGTAAGATAAAATATCGTAATGAGAGGAGAAAGCAATGGAACGTACCAAGTCTTTTTTTAAATGGTTAACGCAAACTAAACTTGGCTTTTTTACGATTGTTTTAGTACTGTTTTGGTTAAAAACATATTTTATATATTTAACGAAGTTTAATTTGGGTGCGGTTGGTCCAATGCAGCAATTTCTGCTTTTGATCAACCCGATACCATCAGGGATGCTCTTGTTAGGTATTGGCTTATTCTTTAAAGGGCGAAAGTCATATTGGATTATCCTAGTAATAGATTTTTTACTAACGCTGTGGCTTTTTGCAAATATACTTTATTATCGTGAATTTTCGAATTTCTTGTCATTTTCGATAATAAAAACTTCAGGTTCGACTTCAGATAATTTAGGAAAAAGTATTGCAGGAATTACTTTAGCTAGTGATTTTCTGGCCTTTATCGATATTGCCGCAATTATTGTTTTATTAATCACTAAAGTCATCAAAATGGACGTACGTCCTTTAAAACTTAAAGTCAGTTTATTAGTAGAATTGCTGGCAGTTAGTTTAATGGGCCTTAATTTATTGATGGCGCAAAAAGATCGTTCTGGTCTTTTAACTAGAACTTTTGACAATAATTATATTGTTAAATATCTAGGCATTAATGAATATGCCATTTATGATGGTTATAAGATGGCACAGACGAATGCGCAGATGGCTAAAGCTAACGTATCTGATCTACGCTCAGTTAGACAATACTTAAAAGCAAACTATGTCAAACCTAATCCTGCTTATAACGGTGTAGCCAAGGGTAAAAATGTCTTGGTTATTCACTTAGAGAGTTTCCAACAGTTTTTAATTGGCTATAAATGGAAGGGCAAGGAAGTAACCCCTAACTTAAATAAGATTTATCATCAAAAAGATACGATTAGTTTTGATAATTTCTTTAATCAGGTTGGTCAGGGAAAGACCTCTGATGCTGAAATGATGTTGGAAAACTCATTGTTTGGGTTGCAATCAGGTTCAGCCATGTCGACTTATGGCACTTCTAATACTTTTGAAAGTGCACCAGCTATATTGCATCAACAAGCTGGTTATACGACTGCCGTAATGCATGGTGGTGCAGGCTCATTTTGGAATAGAGATAATGCGTATAAATCATTCGGCTATCAATATTTCATGCCACTTTCATACTTTAAGAATAAGCCAGGCTATTATATCGGTTATGGTCTGAAGGATAAGATCTTCTTCGATCAATCAATTAAGTATATTGAACGTTTACCGCAACCATTTTATTTAAAAATGATTACAGTTACTAACCACTATCCATATAATTTGGATAAGAAAAATCAGTCAATTGATAAGACTAATACAGGGGATGAAACTGTAGATGGTTATGTGCAAACCGCGCATTATCTTGATCAGGCTATCGGTGAATTAATGCGTTGGATGAAGAAGACTGGTCTTGATAAAAAGACGTTGATTGTCTTTTATGGTGACCACTATGGTATTTCAGGTAATCACCATAAAGCCAGTGCTGAATTGCTTAAGAAAGATTCTTTCAATGATTTTGATAATCTGCAATTCCAGCGTGTCCCACTGATGTTCCACATGAAGGGATTAAAAGGTGGTATTAATCACACTTATGGTGGTGAAATTGATGTTTTGCCAACTTTATTAAATCTATTAGGCATCAAGGACAAAGATACTATTCAGTTTGGCTATGATTTGCTTAGCAAAAATGCACCACAAATTGTTGCTCAACGAAATGGCGATTTTATTACTCCTGAATATTCTAAAGTAGGCAGTGATTATTATGATACGAAGACTGGGGAAAGAATTAAGCCTGATAAGAAATTGAAAGCAAAGCTTACTGCAATTTCTAACAAGGTGACAACACAGCTTTCTTTGTCTGATCGTGTAATTGATGGTAATTTGCTCCGCTTTTATCGTCCAAAGTGGTTTACTACGGTTAAGCCAAAGGATTATGATTATAACAAAGCAACTTCATTGAAGCGGTTGTTCGATGATCCAAGCAAGACATCACTCTGGTATCAAAATCATCAAAAATCGACACAAAAAGATTTTAAGACTGATGCGCCAGAACTTAAAAAATAACTGCAAAAATAAGCAATTTGTGATAAAATTTATTAGTAAGTGTATGTGTGTATTGGAGGCAGCGCATTGTATAATTTAATTATGACGCTACTAATCATTGTTTCAATCTTAATCGTTATTGCAACAATGATGCAGCCACAAAAACAACAAGATGCATTGAACGCCTTATCTGGCGGTGCCGTTTTTAGTGGTCAAACCAAAAAACGTGGTTTTGAGGCATTTATGGAAAAAGTAACCGCAGTTTTATTGGTTCTCTTTTTCGTCTTTGCTATTATTCTAGCTTATATGTCTACAAAATAAATTTTGTACCTCCCGATCAAAAGTGATGGGGAGGCTTTTTTTATATTTCAAAAGATCGGAGATTAATTACATGGCACAAAACGAAAAAATTTTGGCCGGTGTTTTAGAAATTTTTCGCCATAATCCACAAAAACAATTTCGCGTAGATCAAATTGAACGAGAAGCGCGTCGTGAAAGATTGGGTAATTTTACTGAATTAATTAAAGCTCTTTCTTTCTTAGAACATGCAAATAAAATTATTACTGATGGTAAGGGACAATATCAATTAGCCCAAGCAGATACAATCGTCGAAGGTATTTTTAAAGCCAATGACAAGGGTTTTGGTTTTGTAAAGTTAGACGATGAAAATGTTGATGACGTTTTTATTGCAGCTGATTACACAAAGTATGCCGTTGATGGTGACCGAGTAAAGGTAAAGATTGTTGCTGATGGTAATCCTTGGAATGGCAAAGGACCAGAAGGTCGAATCGAAGAGATCCTAGAACGTGGCCTTGAAAGCTTAGTCGGTGAATTCCATCCACTAACTGATGAACAAAGAAAGATCAGTCCTTTTATTGGATATGCTTTAAGCAATAATAAAAAGTTGCACAAATATCGTGTATATTTATCCGAAAATGGTCTGATCCCACAGATGGGCGACATGGTAAAGGTATCTATCAAGGACTATCCTGAAGAAGATTATCCTGAATCTATGACTGGTGCAGTTACTAAGATTATTGGTAACAAGAGTGATCCAGGTGTAGATATCATGTCAATTGTTTCTGCTCATGACGTTCGTACTGATTGGCCAGAAGATGCAATGGCACAAGCTAATGCAATTCCTGATCATGTTACTGAAGAAGAGAAAAAAGGTCGAGTAGATATTACAGATCAGCCTGCAGTAACCATTGATGGGGATGATTCTAAAGACTTTGACGACGCCGTTGTTTTATGGAAATTGCCTAACGGAAATTATCATTTAGGTGTCCACATTGCCGATGTATCACACTATGTCAAAGAAAATACACCTTTAAATGAAGAAGCATTTGCTCGTGGTAACAGTACATACTTGGTAGACCGAGTTATTCCAATGTTGCCATTTAGACTTTCAAATGGTATTTGTTCATTAAATGAGGGTGTAGATCGTCTTGTTTTGTCCTGTGACATGGAAATTACACCAGAGGGTAAGAGAGTAGGCTACAAGATTTATCCTTCTGTTATGCGTTCACATGGTCGTATGACTTACAATAAGGTTAATAAGACCTTAAAGGGTGAAATGGATGGCTTAGAGGACAAGTATGTAAAATTACGTCCAATGCTCGAAGAAATGGCTGATTTGCATGCTATTTTATACAAACAACGTCATAGACGTGGTGCCATTGACTTTGAAGAACCAGAAGCAAAAATTATTGTTGATGATCAAGGCAAGCCAACTGACATCGTATTGCATGAACGTGGTACTGCCGAAAAAATGATTGAGTCATTTATGTTGATGGCTAATGAAACTGTTGCTGAAGATTTCTTTAGAAAGCATGTTCCATTTTTATACCGTGTTCACGAAACACCAGATGCTGAAAGAATTAAGAGTTTCTTCGAATTTTGTAGTGCATTTGGCTTAAATATTCACGCTGATCCAGAGAATATCAAGCCACTTGATTTGCAAAAGGTTGTATCTAAGACTATGGGTACACCAGAAGAAGCTGTAGTGCAAATGATGATGCTACGTAGTTTAAAGCAAGCACATTATTCTGAAGATGCATTGGGTCACTTTGGTTTAGCAGCAAAATACTACACTCACTTTACTTCACCAATTAGACGTTACTCTGACTTGATGGTGCACAGAATGATTCACGCATATCAAGAAAATGGAACTACCGAAGACATGCAGAAGCATTTTGCTAGTTACTTGCCAGATGTTGCTGAACAAACTTCTACTCAAGAACGTCGTTCAATCGATACTGAACGTGAAGTAAATGATTTGAAGATGACTGAATATATGGCAGATCAAGTGGGTCAACACTTTGATGCCGTAGTTTCATCAGTTACTAGTTTTGGTATGTTCATTCAATTGCCTAATACTGTTGAAGGCTTAGTACACATTTCTAATTTAACGGATGATTTCTATAGCTTTAATGAAAAGTCATTGACGTTAACTGGACGTGGTACGCATAAGCAATATAAGATAGGGATGCCTATTAAGGTTACCTTGATTAATGCTAACGTTGAGCAGCATCAATTAGACTTTGAAGTTTATGACCCTAACGCTCCTAAGAAGAAGCATAACGATCGAGGGATGAACGATCGTCGTCGTGGCAACCGCGGATTCCATAATAATCACGGGCACCGTGGTGGCGGCAATTATAATAGTCGTGGTAATCACCGCAGCCGTAATCAAGGAAATAGAAGAAATCAGAGAAACTTTAAACATTAGGAGAGATTCTTAATGAAAAAAGAAAAAGATGATAATCTAATTGCGCAAAATAAAAAAGCACGGCATGACTATTTTATTAAAGAAACTGTCGAAGCAGGAATTGCATTAACAGGGACTGAGATAAAGTCTATTCGTGCACGCAGAATAAACTTGCGTGATGGATATGTTCAAATTTATGGTGGTTCTGCTTATTTAGAGAATGTTCATATTAGTGAATATAAGCAGGGCAATCGTTATAATCATGATCCTTTAAGAAGTAGACGCCTTCTTTTGCATAAAAAAGAAATTGCACGGTTAGCTAAGGCACAATCTGAACGTGGAATCGCCATTATTCCGTTAAAGGTGTATTTAAAGCACGGTTTTGCCAAAGTTCTAATAGGTGTAGGACAAGGTAAAAAGGAATATGACAAGCGTCAAACAATTAAGGAAAGAGATCAAAAGCGTGAAATTCGCCGAAAGTATGGCATCTGATAGCATCGCAATCGCAGGATTGCGGTGCTATTTTTGTATTTTTGAAAAAATTTTAAATAAAAATATGAGAGCTAAAGTTCGTTAATTGAAGGTAGAGTGCTATTTTATATAGCAAATAAGATTAGTTAACGCTAAATAAGCAAATAAAAATAAGTGATAATGTTACAACGTTGCTAGCGTTTCTATTAGAACTCGAACAAAAGAGGGATTTGCCAAAAAAGAGAAAGTAGGGTAAATTAATAAAGTCGTCTTGAGAGATGACGAAGAGCTCGAGAGCTTTAAAAAAGTTTTTGAAAAAAAGACTTGCA
>NZ_NFKZ01000045.1:0-10045 GCF_002160635.1 Lactobacillus gallinarum | reverse complement strand
TACTTCATAAGTAAAAACTGGACTCTTTTTTATAGCGTCTCTGATGTCCTGGTTAGGTTTAGGGCGCTTGTATGTCTGTTTCATGAGTTATACCTCAACTTTCTAGTAACTCGTTGATGTATAAAAAAAGGCAATGTAGAACTTGATGTAATAGTTCACATTGCTTAAATACTCATTCTTTATACTTAAATACTTGTTTATCACTTGTAGCTTTTTGTAAAGTAAAGTTTTACTTTTGTAAAGAATACTTTTAAATTTATACAGAAAAATTTGACTTTTATACAAATTTTCTTACTTTTTTACTACTTTTAGTAATATTTTAGTGATAACATAGGTGTGTATAAAGAATGAAATTTATAAACGCAACATTTTCAAGTTCTTTATTTTTCCACTAAAGCGATTAGAGCCTCCAACTCTAATTGCTTTTTTTATGCATCAATATTTTATTGTTGTACCAGTGATTGTCACTGGTCTTTTTTTATTATAGAACACTTTTTTAGAGAATGACACATCTATTTGTGAAAATAATTAATCTCAATTTTTTTGGCAAAAAAATAGCATCCCCTTAGAGGGATGCGGTTCCGCAGATGATATTTTTTTACACACTTGTTTGGTCAAGTAAAATTTCACAAAGTCTGGAAATAATCTATAGTGAACTATAATAACCTATCATAGCTTATAACAGTAAAAGCGGTCACTATAGGTTATTTATCATAGCCTGTTATAACCTCGCTTGTGAATTTTTCCTGTAATATTTTTAAGCAAAGATTAGTTCATAGCCTCGTTTTTTTCATCATAAGAAAAACTGGTCAGCTCAAATTTATACTCTGGGTGTTTCTTCTTTGCTGCTGCTATTTCATTGCCTGGTGTGAAGATGATCTTATAGTATTTTTGTCGTGCTGGTTCGTCCTGTTCGTTGTCTTGATTGTCTGAGCCAAAAATGCGCGCTATCTCTCTTAGCTGGTCAGTGGTCAAACTGTCTATTACCTGCCGTACCTGGTCAATAGCAATGGTATTGAACGCGTATTTACTCTTAACATGTTTGATAGCGTCCTCAAGTGTCTCAAACTGCTCACCATCTTTGAGAGTTATCCAGGTATTCCAGGCACTAGCAATTTTCATAGTGCCAGTAGCTTTGCGTCCATGATTCTCTAAACGTTTGATGCGGTTGTTAATTGACTTAAGATTCATTTTGTTCTGCTGCCTCTTTTTCAAGTTCGTCTAAACGGTCCAATATATCTTGCTGGCTTGCCACCTGGAATGCACTATCTAATACGATCTTTGCGGCTCTGGTCTGTTCGGTCGGGGTTGCTTCTTCGCTGTCCATAATGCGTGCTAGTGTCTCAACTGCCTTGCTAGATAGTTGGCGTAAGCGATTGCCCGTGAACTCCATTATCTTCTGCCGTCTTTGTTGATACATCTTTTTGAACTCTGGGTCATTGTCAAAGCGGTTTGCGGTGGCGCGTGAAATATGTGCTGCCTGGTAAGCCTCTTTTTTTGTGCTGCTAGTCATAAGTGCATTAAGGTATTTTTCCTTTTTCATGTTGTTGGAACTGTTGCTCAAATTGCTCACCTCGCTTCGATGTCTCAGAATGTCTCACAATGTTTCAATCAAATATCATCGATGATTAACACCGTTGCTTCATTATGCGACTTGCTAAAATGATTGATAGCTGCTGAGCTAGTTGCAAAGGATTGCTTAGCCCCTGCTAAACACCATTTACCGCTGTCATGATTTAAATATATTAAGCCAGCCCCCTTAGATGGTGCTTGTATCTTTTTCTCCAGCTTGCTAAGTCGCCGCCGTATTGCCTTGAAATTAGTATTCATTGCATATTTCATTGACCTTTATCTCTATTTCTATTTCCGCTAATGCTTATTTGTGGAAATAGGATTTAATTTAGTAAAAATTGCTGCCGCTTGCTGATAAATAGCCGTTAAGATAGAAATTTACCTTTCAAATATTCTTTTGTCTCACTTTCAAAATTAGTTGTACCTAGTTTCTTAATAATAATATTTAGAACTTTCTTTCCTGTTGCAACTTGTGAGAGGTTCTTAGCTTCAATCTTATTTTTCAATTCTGCCAATACTGAAACTAATAATTTCAAAATTTCCATTGCTTCACTGTCTAATAAATTGAGTTGTTCCAATTCTGTCCAATTCTCTTGAAGTTCATATGCGTAAACATAGCCTTGCATTATTAATTTATATTCTGCTGCGTTGTCAGGAGCATTAGAAATATTTTTGGCTGTGTCTGCTGCAAGTAATGCTAGTTCTAGGGGATGCGGCTTAGTAATTGTTTTTTCATTAGGCTTTATCAAATTAATAATTCTAGGATTATCTTTTTGACTAACTATCTTCAAAGCAATTAGGAATAGAGTACACTGCTTCACAAACTCATTTTCGTATTCATCAATTCTAAGTGTTTCAGGATAGTCACTAGCTTTGTCGTATTCTTTGTACTCACCATTGTAAATAAATGGAATTGCTGCTGTTAGGTAAAAAGTTAGGCTGTTCTCGAGTGCCTTATAAGATTTATCAGCATTGCCATCTTGTTCCCTAATATCTGAAACTGCATTATAAACGTATTCCATAGCTTCCCCGTTGGGGTCTAACTTATAAATTTTATCTAGGATTAAATTTAGCATTACTGAACTATCTACGCTGTAATCCTGCTTATATTTATTAAAGTCTTCTGCATTTATAACTATCTCTTTAAAGATGCTGCTAAAAATCTTGTGTGCGGTAGTTTCCATAAGCTATGCTCCTTTTGGCAAAAACTCCTGCGCTGCACGTAGTATTTCTTTTTCTTGTTGTGGGTCTCTTTTAATGATAGTGTCGTCAGCATCATCATAAAAAAGATAGGGAACAGACCACACTAGATAGTCATGTACTTTCTTTTCTAATTCCCAGTAGTGCTGCTCAAATTTAGGGTCGCTGCTTTGCTTATTGCTAATAAAGCTGAGTAGTTTTTGCAATTTTACCTTATCGTCCATACTGTCAGTAATTAGAGCTAATATTCCTGTAGTTAATACTGCAATGTTTGGTTAAAAATTTCTTCGTAGTTACTCATTTTATTTAGTTTCTTTCTAGTTCTAAGATTTTACTAGCCAGGCTCTTTACTTCTGGATTTTTCTTGAATTGTTTCTTGATATAGTCCTCCATAACTTCATTCACCATTTCATTGACACTGACTTTCTTACTCATAGCTAATACTTTCATATTTACGCTAGTCTCTTTAGTGAATAAGAATTGTTTACGCTGAGAACGCGTTTCTGTGGTCGAGTTCACTCTTTTTGCTGAATGATTGACCGTCTTTGATCTCTCAGTCTTTGTATGTGATCTGGCGTTCTGCTGTGGTTCTGTTTGTTGGGTGTCCTTTGTTGCAAACATGTCACTAACATCTAAATTAAAGTTTTTTGTTTTACTTGTCATTTTGGATAACCTCCAGTAATTCATCTACAAAATTGTTTGCGTCTTTAGTAACTCCAGCTCGCTTGCTGTAATCGTAAATCGATTTGAATTGATGCTCCGCTTCTTTCACTACGATTGCCTCACGTATCTTTGTGTCAAATACCTTTGTCTTAAGGGTCGCTGCTCCCTGGCTTAACAAGTTTGCTGCTACTTTGGAATACACGGTACGCGCGTTGTATCGATCAATCAGAATACCAGCTACTTTGAGTTTCTTATTATTGATTTGGCGGATAGTCTGGGCTAGGTCTGCCAGTCCTTTTATGCTGTATAAATCCGCTTGCGTTGGAATAACCATATAATCTGATGCGGTTAAAGCATTAGTAATTAGAATGCTTAGTGCTGGTGGTGTATCGATCAAAACATAATCATACTTGCTCTTGATTGACTTGATAGCGTCCCTTAATAAATCCGCTCTGTACATATTGTTTTGAGCCAGTGCGACATCTAATTGTGCAAGTTGCTTTGTCGCTGGGATTAAGTCAATCAACAAGTTAATAGGTACTAAACAATCTTTTGCAGCCGTTTCTCCTGTCAGCAACTCAAACGAGGTTTTACCGCTGCCATTGTATTGTCTACCCTGGGATAAACTAAAAGTAGCATCTGCTTGTTGGTCCAGGTCGATTACTAGCACATGTTTGCCACGATCTGCCAGTCCATAGGCTAGAAATAGCGATGTCGTGGTTTTACCAGTGCCTCCCTTTTGATTTGTTATAGTAATTACTTTAGATTTCATACTCTCTCACTTTCTCAGTTAACTAAATAGCGCTCTATCCACGTCCTGTGAGGCTGGATTCTTTGAAGCATCGATATTGTGAGCGTAGATTTCGGTCGTTTGCAAGTTCCTATGTCTTAAAAGGTGCTGTGTTTCAATAGGTGTCGCTCCATTTAATAAGCTCAAAGTTGCTGCCGTATGTCTGGTAGAGTGAGCCGTTAATCGTGGGCTATCTAGTCCAGCTTTGCGGAATATCTTTTTCACGATACCTCTAATGGAACGGGTAGTCATGCGACCATTTTTATTGCGGTTGCTGGTGCTAGTGAATAGCGGCTGTGCTAAATCATCACATTTTCTAACACTCAAATACTCACGTACCGCTGTTTCTACGTGTTCTGGCATTCTTACAAGGTCGTCCTTGTCCTGGTGTCCTTTACCTTGCACATATAAAACTGTATTGTCTCCTACATTACGTATGTCCTCAACGTTTGCTCGTACTACTTCGATAGTTCTAAGCCCCATCGTTAACATAAGCACTAGCATTGCATAATCACGCTTACCAGTAAGAGTTGAGCGGTCAATGGTTGCCAGCACTTTCTTAGCTTGCTTTGATGTTAGATAGTCCTTTTTAAAGTTTCGACTTAGCTTTTCACTTTTCACATATTTTGCGATATTCGGGTAGAGTTGGCGCGCTTCTGTCCATTTGAAGAACTGCTTAACAGCGATGATGTAATTTTGTACGGTCGTCTCTTTCTTACCTGCTGCTCTTAACGCGTCTCTGTATTCAAATACAGTGTCCATGCTGGGCTGTGTGATCTGGTTCTCACGTAAATACTTAAACCATTGGCGCAATGATATTGAGTAAGTCCTTATGGTGTTAGGTGAAGCATCTATTAACTTTACGAAGTCCTCAAACATTGCATTAAGGCTGTTTTGATCTAAGGGTAAACTAAGGGTATTTACATCGGTTTGTGGATTTCTCAACGTTGGCTGGATATTTGTAATTTCTTTTCCAGTGTCCATAATTATCACACCTCGCTTTATGTATTTTTGTAGTATTAAATTTATACTTAATTACACACATATATTACTACATTTTTGTGTTATTGTGTATAATGATGTAAAATATAAATTGTAAATATTATTGTTTAGATTTTAAATCACGTATCAAACAATATTTATAAAAATTACTTGTCTAAAGTGCCTGCTATCATTGCGATAACAAGCATTTTTGTTTTTATCTATTCACTATACACAATTATTTAATTATGTAATTTAAGTTTTGTGTAAAAATGTAGTATAATAATAACCGTGTTGGGTAGTGCTTTAATCCAGACACATCATTTTTTATACTCTATATCACTTAGAACGCTCAGCAAAATTGCTGAGCTTTTTTGTATACTCTGGCTTATAGAGTTTTGATACCTCTGTCCTATTTTGAATTTTCACATAGGGTTTTATGAAACACTTGCTCAGATTCCCCTCTATTTTCATTTCTAAGCGGTTTTAAGCCAGCCACCTATGATTACACATGATCTTCTTTTAAATCGATCTATCCTAGTAAAAATTAAATATTTTTTGTATTTTCTAACTGTTGTCTGTTCAAAGCACTGTAATAGTGCATCCCCTGGGAGGGATGAAACTGTTTCACAATACTAGTAATTTCAGGTTTGAGCATCAAAAAAGGGCGTAGCGGATTGCTACTCCCTCAAGGCTTTTCACGCCTGCTAATGTTATTACTTTTCTATTTTCAATAATGACACTACCACCTGGCGTGGGGCTTGATCTAATAACATTGCTGCTAGTGTCATTACTAGCAAATAACACTAGCTGGATAGCTCTATTTGTTCCACGGTGGTTTGCTGCCAGCTACAAATTTATTAGAGAGTGATCTGGTACATAGATTCTTGTTGATACTTCTAAGTAAGCGTAGATTTTCCCTTTGTTGTTAAGCTTATAAAAGCTCTCTCCCTTAAGATATAGAGCGTGTTTCATGCTTATTTCTCTGTAATCAATGTAATTTTCTTTCCCATCATGTTTTTCTTTTGGTAGGTCCTTTTCATAATCCGCTCTAGTAAGCCAGCAAACATAGGCTATTTTTGAATACTTGCATGAGTGTCTAAAATCATCAATTTCACCGTTCTCTTTATCAAACTCCATGAGGTCTTTTATTTCTTCTGCTCTGTAGTTAGGCATTTTGATAATCTTACCGCCTGGCTCACATGTGAACTCGTTAAGAGGTTGAATTGTGCCTATGCTGTCTTTGAGTAGTTCCTGGAATAGTCCTCGCATTTGAATTGTTTCTGCGGACTTATCGTCACCTGGATAAAAAGCTGGAGGTACATTTTTGCCTATAACTAGTAGGTCGTTAGTTTCAGTGTCTCTTTCCCACCATTGGGCTATGTTTGACCGCTTTACTTGTAGCTGCTTGCCTTTATCTGTCTTTACATTAATGAAATCTACTTTATCCAGTCCTGTCGCGTCCGCTGTTTCATCAGTTGAATAAACTTCTGCTTTTTTCGTAACGGTAAGTAATTGTTCCATTATCTTGTCCTCCTGCGCTTATTCTTGTTAATAAAATAAAATTTACTTGTAACTTCTCTGAATGAAAATACCAGTCCTTTTGCGATCTTCTGCTCTAAGTCTTTTTTGTTCTGGGCGCGGTGTTCTTCGTTGGTATATGCGTCTCTTACTAAGGTGTAATAGTAAACGTGAGTAGTATCTGCCACTCCATAGTCATCCATTGTTACTTTTTCCATGTCTTACTGTCCTTTAATTTGATATAAGGGGGTGACAGTTTTTAGAGGGGGTGACAGTTTTTTTGTCACCTTTTTGTCACCTCTTAAAATTCCTTGCAGCTCTAAGAGTTACGCCTTCTTCGATTGTGTGATTTTCTCAGCTTTGATGACAGTTTTTTTTAATTCTGTCACCACTGGCTTTGCTTGCCCCCGTAGGGATTTGCCACGGTCGGGTGACAGAAATGACAGTTTTTTAAAAAAGTTAGTAGTTCTTTATGTATATGTAGGAGAACGGCTCTTTTTATAATATATACATAACTAACTTAAAAATATTAGTAATTCTGTCACCAAAATATACTTAATCCTTAGAGCCTCAACGCTCTCCGAGGGTGACAGTTTTAAAAAATTCTGTCACCAACATCTTACAAAAAAAGCGCAAGTCCCTAGAGCCTCAAGGGCTTACGCTGGGTGACAGTTTTTTAAAAAATTCTGTCACCTTTTAAAATTCTGTCACCTTTTTGGCGTTGTTCCAGAATCACTTTTTAGTTTTAAGCCTAGCCAATAGCGGGAGTTCTTACTTCTGGCAGATTTATACCCCTTCTCACGTAACTGTCTATTAAACTTAGTCTTACTTAAAGCTTTTAATCCACTCTGGAATGTCCATTCGGTGTAAGCATTATAAGTGGTATCATACTTTCTTTTGAAGTCAGATGGTACTTCACCTTTAGGTAAGGCACGTTCATTTAAGAATAACTGTACCTGGTCGTTTTCTGTATTCCAGATTTGTCTATTTTCGATGGTTTGCTCGTCTTGATAGAGTTGCCATTCTTTGATGTCTGCCCTTTGCTGCTGGTCTTTGATCTGGTCACAAAATGCTTTGATACATTCAATTACAAATGCTCCACGCTCTTTTAAAATTTCACTGCGATTGTATTTTTTATCAAAGCCCTTAATACCTCTAGTAGTGATAATATAGCCACGTCTGGCAAAACCTTTTGAGATGTCGCGGTACTCTGGTAAGTCGTTGCAAGCAAACATTAACTTAGCATGGTTGATGAAACTGGTATCTTCATGAAATTTGACGCTTGCGTAAATAGGGTCATTACCTGTGAGCGTCTTAATCATACTTGCGTCCTGGATAAAATCGTTAGTAATATCATTTCGAGTGTTAAGTCGCTTGCCTCTTAATCCAGCTAAACTAAAGTTCTTGCTGTTCTTCTCACTGGCGGTTAAAGATTGCAATGAAATGTGGCTTACTTCGTTCGGTGGTAGTAAACTATTAATAAAGTTAAGAGTGGTACTCTTTCCATCTCCTCCAGAAGCTAACAAGATGATGTAAGCCTGGAAATATTGGTAAGTTGGGAAGAACATATACCCTATATATTGCTTTAAAGTTAATGCGCTTGTGCTGAAAGTCTCGTTAAACCATTTATCAGTTTGTGAGGCTTTTTTTGGTGCGTTCTGTACTGAGAATGTAGCAAAATCAGTGAAGAAATATTTAGGACTGTTAGGTTCGATATGAATATTTCCTGCCAGGTCAAAACATAGCACACCATCAACTGTTAAAATCTTGTGAGGTTCAATTCTTTCGATGGTGTCAGCTTTGCTCTTGATATTGTTGAGAAGTTCACCATTGATATAAGTAAGTGTGTCTTTTTCTCGTTTGGCTGTCCATAACTTATGGTTCTTTAACTGATTATGAACAAAGGGTTTAATTTCATCTAGGCTGGATAGCTGCCACACCTTCTGCTTAACAGTAGCCTCACTGGTATCTGTGATTTTGTTTTCCTTATAGCGATATGTCCAAAACTCGTTGTCTTTGCCATCTCGAACGAGCAGCCACTCATTTTTATGTTGATTGTAAATATACTCGCCTAGTTTTGCGATTGAAGCTGATTTCTTGCCTGTCTTTTGGTCATATTCAATCCAATCTGGACGAGCATTTTTGTGTTTCATCTGCTCTCTTTGAAATTGAATGACAGTTTTTACTTCTTCGGGATTACTGCCTTTATCATTTGTGGTCATGCTTTGATACCTCACTTCTCAAAATGCTACTAAAGGTTTTTGAAATTTCATCAAATGTAAGTGGCGCTGGTACTCGTTTACCGCTACTAAGCGTTCTAAAAAATCTACGGTTTACATCTTGTAAGATAATTAAAATTGCTTCTGGGTCAGCTCCAGCCCTTAGCAGCTTGCCAGTTAAGTAAGCGATGGTGTTATTTCGATTACCTGCTTCATACGACTGTGCAATTTCATTAATTAACTTGCCAGTCCAGGAACTCGCCACGAAGTCACTATTAGCTAATGGTGCTTTATAGTTGCTTGTTGCTCGAAGTCCCTTGCTCTGATTGTAGATTTTTTGAAGATGATCTATAAGTCCATATGGTGCGATAACCATAGGCACGTCTTTATATATGGTGTAATTGCCTTTACCTTTTTTGCTAGGTGCTACTAATGCGTAGTTATTAGGGTGAGCTTTAATATCAATTCCTGGTAGTAGGTCCAGCATTTGAAGTGGGTGTAAGTCGAAGTTTTTAGGCTTGTAGTAGTAAAGGTGCATACCTCCCGAAGCGGTCCATTCTGAGTAGGTAGGTAAAAGAAGCTCACGAGGTATTGTTTTTAATGATTTAAAGCCGTCAATCTCTTTGCTGCCTGTGTGTGCTGGGCTATCAATATCAATAACAAAATGGTTAACCGTACGTAGTGCGATGTTGTAGTTAGGGTTCTTAGTCCATAGTTCTTTGATCTTGTCCCTGGAGAGTGCTGGCTTGTCCTTAAATGGAATAGCTGGATTTTTTGCTCCAGGTTCAATAGGGACGACATAAAAACCTCTTTGTTGGTAGTCGAGTGCAGCCTCCATCATCTTGTTATTCATGAGCGCTGCCTTCGACTTTCTTTGATAGTCTAGCGATTGCTGCCATGATCTTCCCGCGTTCTTCTGGGCTTAACTTATATCTAAGGTGTAAAAGAAATGTGTTTGCACTGATTCCTAAAGCCTCAGCTACTTCATAAGTAAAAACTGGACTCTTTTTTATAGCGTCTCTGATGTCCTGGTTAGGTTTAGGGCGCTTGTATGTCTGTTTCATGAGTTATACCTCAACTTTCTAGTAACTCGTTGATG
>NZ_NFKZ01000044.1:0-10057 GCF_002160635.1 Lactobacillus gallinarum | reverse complement strand
GCTATCACCCAAGCTACAACAAACAAAGATGTAGCTACTGAACAAACTAAGGGTACTCAGGCAATTGATGCAGTGAAATTGACTAGTTTGACTGATAGTCAAACTGCTGCTAAGGCTGCCATTGATAAAGCTCTTGACAATACGAAGAGCGAAATTAATTTAGCAACCAATCTTGATCAACCTACTAAAGACAAGTTGATCAAAGCAGCAACTGATGCAGCAGATAAAGCAAAAGACGCTATCACCCAAGCTACAACAAACAAAGATGTAGCTACTGAACAAACTAAGGGTACTCAGGCAATTGATGCAGTGAAATTGACTAGTTTGACTGATAGTCAAACTGCTGCTAAGGCTGCAGTTGATGCAGCTGCCGCTAAGCAAAAAGAATTGATTAATAATTCTAACAACCTTAGTGCTAGCGAAAAGCAAGAACTAACCAACAAAGTTGATTCAGCAACCCAGACTGCTAAGGACGCAATCGATGGCGCAACAACCAACGATGGTGCCACTAATGCAGGCCAAGATGGTAAGACAGCAATCGAACAAGTTGTTCCAACCAGTCTTGAAGACGCTAAGAAAGCAGCTAAGGACGCAGTTGATAAAGATGCCGCTAAGCAAAAAGAATTGATTAATAATTCTAACAACCTTAGTGCTAGCGAAAAGCAAGAACTAACCAACAAAGTTGATTCAGCAACCCAGACTGCTAAGGACGCAATCGATGGCGCAACAACCAACGATGGTGCCACTAATGCAGGCCAAGATGGTAAGACAGCAATCGAACAAGTTGTTCCAACTGATTCTGATGTTAAGAAGAACGCTAATAGTGATCTCGATAACACAGCTGATGCTGCTAAGAAGGCCATCGATGAAACTTCAGGTTTAACTGCTGATCAAAAGCAAACAGCAAAGGATCAAATTGACCAAGCTGTTACTGATGCTCAAGGAAACATCAAGAAAGCTTCTGATAACCAAGGTGTTGCAAATGCAACGGATGCAGGTAAGCTCGCAATCGACAAGGTAAGTGCAAATGCCGCAATTGATGGAGCACTGGCTGAAAAGAATAATTCAATTGAGGGTGCTCCTAACCTGACTTCTGATGAAAAGCAAGCTGTGAAGGAACAAGCTAAGAAAGAAGCAGATAGTGCCAAGACTGCCATTAGCAGTGCATCAACTGTCGGTGATGTTGCATCAGCTAAGAAGACTGGTGTTGATAACATTAATAAAGTATCAATTCCGGCACAATCAGATGCTAAGCAAAAAGCTTCAGCAAATATTGATGACGCAGCAAAAGCCGCAAAGCAGGCAATTGATAATACTAACGGTATTACTGAAAGTGAGAAACAAGCTGCTAAGGGCCAAGTTGATGCCGATGCTCAGGCCGCTAAGCAAGCTATTGGTCAGGGTAAATCTAATAAAGCTGTTACTGATGCAGTCAACAACGGAACTGTAGCAATCGACAAGGTAAGTGCAAATGCCGCAATTGATGGAGCTCTAGCTGAAAAGAATAAGTCAATTGATACTGCTCCTAACCTGACTGATGAAGAAAAACAGTCTGTGAAGGCTCAAACTAAGACAGCTGCAGATGATGTCAAGACTGCCATTAGCAATGCATCAACTGTCACTGATGTTGGATTAGCTAAGAACACTGGTGTTGATAACATTAACAACGTTAATGTTCCTACTACTTCTGCAACTAAAGAGGCTGCTAAGAAGGCCATCGATCAAGCTGCTAAGGCTAAGAATGATGCAATCGAGAAGTCAAAATTAACTGATGAAGAAAAGGCTGCTTTGCATCAGCAAGTTTCTGATGAAGTTACCAAAGCTAAGGCTGCAATTGATGATGCCAAGAAAGCCGATGATGTTAAAACAGCGCAAACCCAGGGTAAAACTGATATTAACAACATTAATGTTCCTGAAACTTCTGCAACTAAAGAGGCTGCTAAGGATGCCATTGATGATGCTCTTAAAAATAAGCAGAGCGAAATTAATGGAGCAACCAATCTTGATCAAACTACTAAAGACAACTTGATCAAAGAAGCAACTGATGCAGCGGACGCTGCAAAGAAGGCTATTGATCAAGCAACTACAGCTGACGCAATTAAGACAGCTAAAGACGATGGCATTTCTAATATCAATAATTTGAACCAAGGGACTGATGCTACTAAGGACAATGTCCAAAATAGTAATTCGAATGGCAAAGTTACTAACGTTGACGATCAAGGCAATACTACGATCACTTACCCAGACGGCTCAAAGAGCACTATTTCAGGTGATGACTACGCTTATAATGATTTCTACCAAGTAATCATAAAAGCTAATGCAGTTCAAGTTTATACTTTGCCAAAAGGTAATTTGACTAAAGAAAAGAAGTTGGTTCATGATACTACCTTGACGGTTTTAGAGACCAAGAAGATTGATGGTCAAGTTTGGTACAGAATTGGCACTAATCGCTGGATTATGGCTGCTACTACTATTAAAGTGGGTGAGCTCGAAAACTTTAAGCTGAAACATTTATCTAAGAAGACGAAGACTACTGCAATTGTATGGGTTAATAAATTAGCTATTTATAACAATGTTAATGGTAAAATGACTAAGAAACATTTGACGCGTGGAACTAAAGTGAGAATTTACGCTATTGCAACCATTAACGATGGTGAATGGTATAAGATTGGTAAGAATAAATGGATTCCAGCTGCTGGTGTTCATGAACTTACTGTTGAACCTTTATAAATTCTGTAAGAATACAGAAAAGCTCGGCAAACAAGCCGAGCTTTTTTCGTACAATTAAAATATAAGAGTAAGCGTCAAATAAAATAGTATACTTAAAAACCGTCTCAGTAACTGTTATACTGAGGCGGTTCTTCTATTTACAACTGGCTTGAATCTTTTCTTACCATGGCAAATAAGCTTCAAGGGCGTCCGATTCTAAAATCTCATCATTCGGCAGTTTCTGAAGCAAATAATTCAAATATTTTTCGGGATCTAGCTTATTTCTCTTGGCAGTTTCAATTAAGCTTAGAATAATGCCACTTACAGTAGCGCCTCTAAAGCTTTGTGAAAATAACCAATTTTTGCGGCCCATTACTAGTGATTTGACAGCTCGTTTAGCTTTATTATTAGATAATTCTAAATTACCATCAAGCAAGATATGTTCAAAAGTCTCTTGATGTTTGAGTGTATAATTAATGGCTTTTCCCAACTTAGAACCTGGTAAAACGGTTGTCTTATTTTTCTCGCACCAGTTGAAGAACTCTTGCATCAATGGCTTAAGTTTTTCTTGTCTTAGCTGGTAACGCTCTTGTTTGCTTAAATTCTCCCAGGTCCGCTCTAAGTAAAACATGCGATTATAGAGTAGCCAGAAACCTTGACCGTCCCAATAGAGGGCTTTGAAGCGATCCTTGCTTCCACCACAAACGATATAAACTTGCCCCAAGTCACTAAGCCTAATCATGGTAAAACTTGCTCAAGTAATTTATTCATTAACTCAGGATCCAAATTACTATAAAAGTTCAATTCTAAGTCATTCTTCTTTAAACTAAGCAACAGATTATTACGTGGTGGCCGCGTCTTCTTTGGTCTGACTGGATGATTTAGAGCCACAATTGGCTGTTGTTTTTCGAGCATAATTCTAACCTCCAATATTTTTGATGAGTTTAGAATAGCTGAAAAAAGAGGACTAAGAAAGATACTCGGTTATCTGACGCTTACTATCCACACGTCTAGAATTTATAATTGAATCCTCCTATGCTGGAATTACCAGTAAAGGAGGATATTTTTTATGAATCATAATAACGATATTGTTGAAGCTAACTTTTCATCTAAGGATATTAACAAGGTAATACTGACGTTGTATCAGCATTATTAACCAAGCTGTCTGATGAAGGTCGCCTACCATTGTCAGAGGCGTTGATGGGTATTACAGATACTAAAACATCATCACAATTGAGTATCTTACAAAATCAGTTCGCCGATATTCAATCACAGTTAGAAAGTATTATGTATTCAGTGACAAAAATGGTCGATTGAACAAGTGGCTCATGTAGTTAGAATCGCCTACAAGACCATCTACAACTGGATTGAGCAAGGAGTATTGGATATTGGCGTGGCTGATTTACCTGACCATGGAATTCGCCGCCGACGAGCCAAAGAAACCCGTGGGACTTTTAGCCATAGACGTTCCATTGAAGATCGTCCCGCTGAAGTTATTGACCGTCATACCTCAGGTCACTTTGAAGCAGATACAGTTTTATCTGGAAAGCGTAAAGGTCAAGCAGTAGCTACGTTTGTCGAGCGTAAGAGTCGTCTTATCATCGTTAAACGGCTTCAGGGACGAGATAGTACCTCAATGACCAAAGCCATTTTAGAATTAGCTAACTAGTTAGAAGATAATCTCAAGCCCCTTACTGTTGACCATGAGAAAGAATTCGCTAACTACAAGCTAATTGAAGAGCAGGCCAGGATTCCCCTCTACTTTGCGCATGCTTATTCTCCACATGAACGGGGCAGTAATGAGAATCGCAACCGAGTACTACGACGCTTTATCCTCAAAGGTCAACCGATTGAGGAAATCACTGATGATGAGTTAATTCAAATTAACTGGTATTTGCACTCCAGGCCACTCAAATGTTTAAACTGGCGCACACCAATTGAGATCTTTTTGCGTAATCTGCGTCACTAACTTTGTTCAAGTTATTTCTTGCAATCTGCCGTTTGAAAAGAGATTAGCCTTTGCGGTTAGTCTCTTTTACTATCTGGTAAGTTGACTGCAAACAGAAAAGCCGCTCGGCTTGAGCGCCAAGCGGTCGTCAAAGTCGCTAAAGCGTTTTCAAAGTCGCTAAACAGTGTTATAATATATTTAACAAATAGGCTGATACCTTAACGGTAGCGCTATTGTTCTGGTGTACTGCAATACACCACTAGTTATTAAATTTGGGAGGTAGGAATAACGATGAAGCAACTCAAATTTTTAGAAACTAAACGGACACCGCGTTATAGTCTGCGTAAGTTTAGCGTTGGTATGGTTTCGGTATTATTAGGAGTAACCATTTTTGGAATTAACTTTACAAATCATTCTGTAAAGGCAGCAACCACAGAAAGCGTTGAAAATTCCAATAGTTCAGCAAACAGTAGGTTGCAACAACCTTCAGCAGTTGGCAATACAACTGTTGAACAAACTAATACTCAGAAAACAACTAGTGCAAAAGAAAAAGTTCAACAAAGTAGTGCAAGTAAGAATGCAACAGCTAATAATTCTACAGAAGCTGCGACAACCTCACAATCTGCACCAAAGACGCAAGGTAGCGCTGACACTGATATTAAATCATCAGCAGCTACAGTAGATCAAAATAACACTAATGCTCAGAAAGCAACTAGTGCAAAAGAAAAAGTTCAACAAAATAGTGCAAGTAAGAATGCAACAGCTAATAATTCTACAGAAGCTGCGACAACCTCGCAATCTGCACCAAAGACGCAAAGTAGCGCTGATACTGATATTAGATCATTAGATATTAGATCATTAACAGCTATATCAGCAGCGAAATTAGCAACTATGAATTTAATGCAAACTACTGGTCGTGACAGAAGTGCAGCAGCTACAGTAAATCCAGATAACATTAATACTCAGCCAGATAAAGAAAATCAAGAATTGGCCAATAAGCATAATCTGACTTCTTCAGATAACTACAGTTCTAATATCTATAAAGGTAAAGATGGAAAGTATTACAAGATTGTAACTATTTATGGTAATGACTACGTTTACCATGCTGCTGATATTCAAGCTAATGGTACTGCTTTTGGGCAATATGCAACGACAGCTGCAGATACTAACAATAATATCCATATTTCTAAAGAAGATTTAGGAAATGGTAAGACCCGTTGGACTGTTGTTTTCTTTCCTCATAAGGGATTACAAAATGTTGGCAGTAACTTAAGTGGGTTACAATCTGCAAAATTTGGTATTGCTCTCACTAATGACTACCAAATCCTTGGTGATGTTGACATGGACATAACTACTGATCCTAATCAAACATTTGTAGCTCATACATTTAAGGACAATAGTAATAGATCTACTGACATTACAGTATCAAATCCATCACCTGAAGTGAAGTTTTCATTTAATCCTAACACAGATGTTGATCCAAATACTGGTTTAATTAATAGTAAAACCATGCCAGCTTATAACAATCAATATTTGCAAGGCCCATACTATTTCAATACTGATGCTTATGCTGGTCGTAGGAACTTATGGCAGACTTACTTTGAAGATGGGGTTGAATATAATAATGCATATGATGAGAATATCCCTTATCTAGGTGGCAATCATGACTTTCATCTTAATAATTTTGAAATTAAAAATAAGACTGGAGTTGACGGTGCAAAACAGGGGAACAAAATCATTTATGACACACTGGGGTATAGGTTAAATTCTAAAAACGCTAATCCTAATGGCGTATTTAGCAGTGATAACTTTAACCAAGCAATGGAATTTAAGTCACAAGGTGTCACTGATCAATCACAATTTTCTTCTTATAAAATTTCCTTTACTACGCAACACACAGACTCTCATGAAGTAGAATTAACTACAGGTCCGAAAAATCAACAATTCTCAGGAATCGCAGCTAATATTTATTCTTTTCAGAATAAATACTATAACATGTTTTCTAGCTTATATGGTGAGCAGAGAGCACTGAATCCAGCTGATCCAGCTCATCCAGCACCATTAAACCCTAAAGATATTATTCCTAATTGGGTTCCTGCCAATGAGGCTATAGGTCAGATTAAGAAAGACTATTTAAATAATGCTCAAATTAATGTTTTGCGGAATAAAATTCTAAATAACATTACAGACCCTGATGCTGTAAAAAACATTGTTAATGAAGGAAATTCCTTAAACGATGCTATGAAAAATCTTGGTAATAGTATCGGACAGTATGATTCTGATAACAAGTTTGCTGATCATAAAGTCGATACAACTAAGGCTTCAGATCGTTATCAATATGCTGGTAAAGATGAAAAATCAGCTTATGACAATGCGACAGATGCAGTAAGTAATATAATTTCTGTAGAAAATGGTACAGTTAACAAAAATAAAGGTACCTATGCAGATCAAGCGACGGTAGAAAAGCTTACTAATGAAGAAAATACGGCATGGTCTGCTCTTGATGGTGTGAAGCCAGACGCTGATAAGATAAAAGTTCCAGACAAGAAGGTACCAGTAGCAGATACCCACAAATTAACTGACACTGAAAAGGGTGAAGTTAAGAAGAATGTGGAAGACGCTAACAAATTCCCAGCTGGCACTAAAGTTGATGTAGGTGATGATGGTACAGCAACGATTACCTACCCAGATCAGACTAAGTCAACTGATACAATCCCTGGTGATAAATTAGTTGAGGGTAAAGATAGCGGCTCAACTTCAGGCCAAACTGACGCTGATAAGATAAAAGTTCCAGACAAGAAGGTACCAGTAGCAGATACCCACAAATTAACTGACACTGAAAAGGGTGAAGTTAAGAAGAATGTGGAAGACGCTAACAAATTCCCAGCTGGCACTAAAGTTGATGTAGGTGATGACGGTACAGCTACAGTAAATTACCCAGATGGTTCAAAGGACACTATCCCAGGTGACCAATTAGTTCAAGGCCAAAAGGGCGACACAACTGATGCTGGTAACATTACGCCAACTGTTCCAGGTGGCAAGGTTACTGTTAAAGATCCAAGTCACTTAACAGATTCTGAAAAAGATCAAGTTAAGAAGAATGTGGAAGACACTAACAAGGGTAACTTCCCAGCAGGCACTGAAGTTACAGTAGGTGATGACGGTACAGCTACAGTAACGTACCCAGATGGTTCGAAGGATGTCATTGCTGGTACTGATTTAATCATCGCTGCTAAAGGCGAAGATGTTCTTGGAAGCAAGTATCATTCACACAAGAATGGTTCAAACTCTAGTCAAGCTGATAGAGTTAAGGGAGCTTCTACTGCTAATGGCAGCATCGCAAACGCTGGTAACAACCTAGGTGTTAAGGGTGAAAGTGATAATGCCATTGGTAATAACAAGGCTACTAGCTTAAAGACATTACCACAAACAGGCACTAAAGATACTTCAATTTTGGGTGTGCTTGGTATGCTTTTAGCTTCACTTGGTCTATTCGGATTTAAGAAGAAGCGCGATAAAGAATAATTTATAATAGTTTTTTATAAATTCTATTGGTAAAAGTATCTAGAGAAAGTTAATTCTCAGATTTAAAAAGACGATCGAAAACTTTTGAAAAATTGTTTTTGATCGCCTTTTTGTGTGAAATGAAAACAAGATTCTACGTAAGCGTAAAATAATCGAGTATCTAGATTAGTTTTAGATTTCAATTATGATTAATTTATCAATATTTTGGAGGTTATTCATATGTCAGAAAAAAAGCTAATCGTCCCTCTTGCTCGTGAGCCAAAAGCTAAAAAGTCTAAGCCAACTCGTAATCATTTACTGCTTTCTTTAAAGAAAAATGACCTAGAATTAGACTTTCAATGTCATTAAGTTAAGCTATTGACATTGGAGAAAAAAACAATTAAAGCATCATTTGGCTTTAGATAGCCAATTTGATGCTTTTTTGCGTAGGCAAATAACCAGTCTATGAGTTCTTGTTTATTCTGATCTGCTGTTGTCATGTCGTTTAATAAGTCCTTTTTTGATATCACGTTCCATAAGTTGACGAACTATGTTCAGGTAGTCTTCTGGAATAGTGTAGCCATGATAGAAATATGGTACTTCACCATCGATAGAAATACCACCAGTTTCATCACCTTTAGGCGATGGACTAGGATTATCTGTCTTGCCACTTAAATAATCGGCTGATGTGTGTAGTACATCTGCAACTGCATCCCGTCCAGATAGTATTAAATGGACACAAGATCACGGCACAGATTATGTTGTGAACCATCGTGAAGACTTGGTAAAACAAGTAAGGAAATTAGGATATAAGTATGTTGATTACATCCTAGAATTAAAGGATTTAGATGGTCATTGGAAAGAAATGTGTGAGTTAATTAAACCAGAGGGACACATTGTTTCAATTACTGAAAATCATCGTCCAATAAATTTAAGGTTGCTTACCAAAAAGAAAGCACACTTTTCGTGGGAATGGATGTATACTAAATCCTATTATCAAACTGAAGATATGATTAGTCAGCATGATATTTTAAACAAAATTGCCCAGATGTTAGATAATGGCAAACTTAAATGCACTATGACTAAGTCATTAGAACCCTTAAATGCAATAAATTTACGAAAGGCTCATAAATTAGTAGAAAGTGGTCATATGACCGGTAAAGTTGTGGTTTATGACTGGGAAAACTAAGCATTAATAGAAAGCTCGCAATTAATTTTGCAGGCTTTTAATTTAAAAAATATGCTATAATTTAGATAAAGAAAAAGGAGATCCAAAGACCTCCTTTGCAGCCCGCTTTAAGAGCGGTGGTCGATATTATAAAAACGTTGAAAACGTCGCCCTATAACTCGCCAAAGTTATTACATTGAGCGGCGTTTTTATTTTTTGTCGTGATGATGGTCGATGTAAGTTAGCAGAGCTAACACAAACGTACCGAACAAAAGCATTAAGGAAATACTGCTATGAAAAATGTAAGCAAATGTATGACTATGTTTTATTTTCATACATTTTGGACTATTCGTGCTTTCCATTTCTCTTACCAACGTCTACGCTAGTATTCCGATATTTCAATTTAGAAGTAATCGCATTGACTATCTCTTTTGGCATTTTTTCGGACGTAGCCTCGCCCGCAATTATCTTATAAGGCTCGATTTAACTCTGGATGCTTTACTAGCAGCGTTAGGTTGGCCATGGCATTTTCGTCGCGATCAACCTTTTTATTGTAATTAGGACAGCTAGGATTATAACAGACAAACTCGTTATGCTTGGTGCCATGCCTTTTATTGCCCTGCAGCGTGATCTTTTCATCGCCTTTTTTGACCAAGCCGCATGCTGCGCATCTTTGCGTTGATGGATATAGCTTGTTGGCAATAATCAGTTCTTTACCATACCATTCG
>NZ_NFKZ01000043.1:0-10109 GCF_002160635.1 Lactobacillus gallinarum | reverse complement strand
CCTTAACTAATATTATATCATATGTATTCAATAAATAGGCGAAAAGAAAATAAAAAGATCATATTATTACATCAAGACTAATAATATGATCTAATTTAGTTAATTATTTCTTACTATATGAGTAATTTGCATAATAGGCGCCAGCAGAATCGAAATGATATATGGCACACCCACTATCAATAAAATCCAGCTCCAAATTTTTTGTGCTTTTCCAGACTACATTCTTGTTTGTAATACTTTAGTGGTACGACACAAATGCAGCAATAACGATGCTAAAACTAGGGTTAATACAATTATCAATAAATCCTTGATATACCAGAGCCTTGATAAATGCGATACTAGCGGCCATAACGCATATATTACCGTTAACACCACAAAGCTGACTAGCATCTTCCAGCTATTTCTTTTCCTTGCATTCTTATCATCTAAATCTACATAGCTGCTTAAAGCTAATTCATTTCCCTATTTCTAATTATTCAAATAATTAATTAAGCCTGGCAAAACTTTTTCTGCCTCTTGCCGTCCCACATAATAGACACGCTTAATTTCATTCTTGTCTTGCTCAAGCGTTCCAATATTTAATGCCTCTGGCGGTCTAATGACGAAAGTTTCTCCAGTATTTTCATCCGCTTCAATATTATCTAACACGGCGTTATAGTCTTCCGCTCTTGTAGCCAATTTATCAAGCACAGCTGGATACTCACGCAATAATACCCTTTCAACCGGAAAAAGCTTGCTTTGCTTCTTTCTGTACTCCTTAGGCTGCGTTGTAATCACGATCTTTTTATCAAAATTATTTTTCTTCAAAAAGCCATATGGAATCGAGTCTGAAACGCCGCCATCAAAGTAATAATGACCGCCAATAGCTACAGGATGGGCAAAAAATGGAATGGATGATGATGCTCTGATCCATTCTAAATCTACATACCCCGCATCCCTCAACTTATGGTAAACCGGCTCACCTGTTGCGGCATCCGTTGCCACGCACCAAAAGTCCATTGGATTAGCCATAAAAGTCTTTTTATCAAACACATCTAACTTATCTGGTAAAACGTGATAACAAAAGTTAGCGGCATATAAATTGCCTGATCTGCGCCATGACTTCCAACTAGCGTAATACGGCTTACCCGTAAAACGCAGATTATAACGCAATACTCGTCCGATCTGCTCTGACTTCATATTAACGCCAAACGCTGCACCCGCCGAAACGCCAATTGCACTATCAAAACTTATATTATTTTCCATTAAGACGTCGAGCACACCCGCGGTGAAAAGTCCACGCATGGCTCCGCCTTCTAGTACTAAACCTGATTTCATATCTACCCCTACAAAAAAGACCTATGTTTTTCGACATAGGTCTAATTTATTCTTATTTAGAAATTACTTCAAGCCCTTCCATTTCCATTCGGTAACTTCTGGCATATCCTTACCATTATCACGAATGTATTGGTGGTGCTTTTCAAGTAAATCATCCATGTGACTAATGAAGTCAGCGTTCTTACCCTTTAACTTAGCAACGCTTTCAACAGCGTCCTTTGCAAGGTCGAATCTGTCAAGGTGATTCAAGACACGCATGTCAAATGGAGTGGTAATGTCACCATTTTCTTCGTAGCAGTGGATGTGAACGTTGTAACGCTTACGGTCGAACCAGATTGATTGCATCATGCTCTTGTAGCCATGCCATGCAAAGATTACTGGAACATCCTTTGGGAATAAGCGGTCAAATTCTTCATCAGAAATAGCATTCTTGTTGTCCTTTGGTGACATTAACTTCATCACGTCGACAACGTTGATGTAACGGATCTTAAGATCTGGGAACTTGTCGTGCAAAATGTCAATGGCTGCCAAAGTTTCGATAGTTGGTTCAGTTTCAGTTGAAGCAAAGACAACATCTGGCTTTGCACCCTTATCAGTTGAAGCCCAGTCAATGTAGCCTAAGCCCTTGTCAACCAACTTTTGAGCTTCTTCAATTGAGAACCATTGCGGACGAGGTTGCTTTGAAGTTACCAAAACGTTGATGCATTCACGATCCTTAAAGGCCCTGTCACCAACAGCAAGCAAAGTGTTAGTATCTGATGGCAAGTATTCATGAATCAAATCTGGACGATTCTTTTCGTATAAGTGAGTCAAAATACCTGGATCTTGGTGAGTGTAACCGTTGTGGTCTTGTTGGAACACAGTTGAGGTAGCAACAAAGTTAAGTGATGGGTAATCATGACGCCAGTATTGTTCCTTAGCTTTTCTAAGCCACTTCATGTGTTGTGTAAGCATTGAGTCTACTACACGACCAAATGCTTCGTAAGTTGCGAAAAAGCCATGACGACCAGTTAATACGTAGCCTTCAAGGAAGCCTTCATCTTGGTGTTCTGATAATTGTGAATCGATCACACGACCACTTGGAGCCATGTTTTCATCATTTGGTTCGTGGATTTCTGGTTCCCATTGACGCTTTTGGTTATCCAAAAGTTGGAACAAACGGTTTGACTTAGATTCATCAGGACCAAAGCCGCGGAAAGTGGTTGGGTTAAGCTTAGCAACTTCATCTAAGTATTTAGCCCATTCAACCATGTCTTGAGCTTCCATTGAACCTGGCTTGTCAAACTTAAGAGCAAAGTCGCGGTAGTCTGGCAAGTTCAAGCGCTTAGGATCCTTACCACCATTAGTGATTGGGTTCATTGCCATACGGTGGTCGCCTTCAGCAGTGTTTTCAGTAACAATTTCCTTAGGTGAACCATCTTCGTTGAATAATTCTTCAGGCTTGTAGCTTTCAAGCCAATCAGTCAACATGTCGGCATGCTTCATATCACCTTGTGAGACAGGAATTGGAATTTGGTGTGCTCTAAATGAGTTTTCAATTGGGTTACCATCAAGATCCTTCTTTGGACCAGTCCAACCCTTTGGGCATTGGAAGATGATCAATGGCCAGTGTGGCAAACTTGCATCGTTATTTTCACGAGCATGCTTTTGAATGGCCTTGATTTCTTCGATTACTTCGTCCATGGCCTTAGCCATTTCTTCGTGGACTTGCATTGGATCCTTTTCACCATCGAAACGGCCACCCTTAAATACTGAAACAAAGTGTGGATCCCAACCCATACCACGGAAGTATTCGGTTAATTCTTCATCACTCATGCGTGAAACGATAGTTGGGTTAGAAATCTTGAAGCCATTGATTTGAAGGATCGGTAAAACAGCACCATCTTTAATTGGGTTGATGAACTTGTCACTGAACCAACTTGCTGCAAGCGGGCCAGTTTCAGCTTCACCGTCACCGATTTCAACAGCAGCAATTACATCTGGATTATCTAAAACTGCACCAACACCGTGAGATAAAGCGTATCCTAATTCCCCACCTTCATGGATTGAACCTGGAGTTTCAGGAGCAGCGTGAGAGGCAACACCGCCTGGGAAACTGAAACGCTTGAATAATTTAGCCATACCTTTTTCATCTTGGGTAATTTCTGGATAACGTTCAGTATATGAACCATCAAGGTATGAGTTTGAAACCATTACTTGGCCACCGTGACCTGAGCCTTCAATGTAGAACATATCCAAGTCATACTTCTTAAGTACACGGTTCAAGTGTGCATAAATAAAGTTTTGTGGAGCAATAGTACCCCAGTGACCAATAGGCTTTGGCTTTACGTCTTCAGCAACCAACTTATGCTTTAACAATGGATTCTTCATTAAGAAGAGTTGTCCAACAGATAAGTAATTTGCAGCACGCCAGTAAGCATCGACGCTCTTTAAGTATTCTTTTGAATCGTAATTCGTCATTTTTCCTCCTTTGAGCAAGTTTAAGCGCTCTGTTTTGTAATCCTTTTCTTTATACCTATATCATACCAATTACTGATGAAAAGTCAATCATTTTTACAATTGGATCCTACCAATTTAAATAAGTCTTTAGATTTAAATCAGAATAGCCTTATCCTTGAACTAATCAGTTTTTTATAATGAAATATAAGTGTTTATGTTTTGATATACTTAAAAGTACTGATAAATAAATGCAAAATGCTGATCAAACAAATACGGCTACTTGTAAAAATGCTAGACTAATTCATGGAGAGAGAAAAATGACTCAAGAAGAACGATTAATTCAAATCAAAAAGCTATTGAAAGAAAAACATCAGCTTTCAACTAGAATAATTGCCCAACATTTTAATGTATCTTTTGATACTGCACGTCGTGATGTAATTCATTTAACGACAACTGGACAGGCAATCCGAGTACACGGCGGGCTGATGGAGGTCAATCAAAATAGCGTACCTGATTTTTTAACTAGAAATGAAGTTCAATCACCAATTAAATTGAAAATGGCAAAAAAAGCTAAACGATTCGTTCATCCTGGTCAATGTGATTTTATTGGTTCTTCAACAATTCTAAAACAACTTTGTCCCATGCTTAACGGTATCGATATGCAAGTAGTTACTAATTCAATCGACAATGCTTTAAGCATGTTAACAACCGAAATCCCTTCTGTTAGATTGCTAGGCGGATTAATCAACAAGTCGCAGCGCTACATTTACTCAAAAGTCGCTCTTGAAACAATTTGTAAGATTCATTTCAATACAGCTTTCATTGGCGCTTCTCGTATTAGACCAGATGGTGTATATGCGCCAAAAATGGAAGACGCAGAAGTTGTACGTACGGCAATTGCACGCGCTAATCAAGTTGTTTTAGTAGCAGAAAAATATAAATTCACTAACGATTCATCTTCTCCATATATGTCTGCTCCATTGGACAAGGTGGATGTCTTAATAACAGATACTCCTTTAACCAATGAGCAGAGAAGTTGGTTTAATCCTAAAACACAAATCCTACCGGTTTTAAAGGAGTGATTATGATGTTCGGCATTTTTAAACATAACTCAGATACCAAAGAGGTCTATCAAGATTTAAAAAATTTCTATAATAGTTTTTTCAGCAATATTTATAATGAAATGAATATTGGACGCTATCGTCCTATTCGCGATGCTATTGGACTGGTTATTAACAAATTCGATAGTAATGACCATCCACTTGAATATACAAGTAAGTTAGTAATGTATATTCAAGCCAAGGTAGCATTGAATCATTTACATTTAACCCCTGATCAAGAAAAAATAATGAAAAACTTAATAGAAAAAACAAAATATTTAAATCTTTCTTACGTTTATTTAAGTCCAATTGATTCAGCAGAACAATTTGTTAAGATCTAAAGTGAACAGTGTATCTGCTCTAGATCAAAAAAATGAAATCCAAAAAGCCGGGTAAAACATTTACTCGGCTTTTTGCTTTATAATAGTAAATAAATAGAAAAGATATAGATTTTATAAAAAGAGGACAAATTACATGAGCAAATTACCTTTTAAAGTTATTGCCGTAGACATGGATGGTACATTCATGCGTGATAATCAAACTTTTGATCATAAAAGATTTGACCGAATTTTAGATCAAATTCATGAAAATAAAGCCCACTTTATTGTTTCAAGTGGTCGACCATATTCTCGTTTGAGAAAAGATTTCACTGGATTTTTAGATAGAATTGACATGATTGCCGACAATGGCTCACTTCTTATTCAAGATGACAACATTATCAGCACTCACCTATTAACTCACAAAACTACAATGGAATTACTAGAATTTATTCAAATTCATTATCCTGAGAGTTCCGTCATCGTCACTGGCATCAATAGCTCATATACAACGATGGATGCATCCCCTGCCTTTAAGCAAACAATGAACTTCTACTATCCTGATCGTGTGGAAGTACCCGACTTAATGACCGCCGTAAGTCCTCATGATCAAATTACTAAACTAACTTTGAGTTATCGATATGATTTTTCAGCAGAATTAGAAAAGGAATTCAATGCCCACCACGCAGAAAAAATCCACTGTACTTCAAGTGGATTCGGGCTAATGGATATCGTTCCTTATAGCGTCAACAAGGGTATCGCGTTAAAATACTTTTTACGTTACTTCGATGCTAAGCCTAGTGAATTAATTGCGTTTGGCGATGGCATGAATGACAAAGAAATGCTGGAACTTGCTAGCTATAGCTACGCTATGGAAAATGCTGAACCTGCACTTAAAAAGGTAGCTAAATATATTGCACCAAACAATAATGATGATGGTGTTTTACAAGTATTAGATAAATATCTAAATAATTAATCAAAAAACTAGACGAAAAATCGTCTAGTTTTTTATTTACCCAAATTAACAAAAGTATTGAAATTCATGTAATGATAATGAACTCGCATGTTTGACACTTCAAACGGCGTTCCATCATCTAAAAAGAAAATACCTTCCATAACACCAACTGGCTCATTTTCTTTTAAATGCATCTGCTTTTGATCTTCAGCATTCGAAGGCTCAACTGTAATATTCAAAAATGCCTTAGTTACAGTTTTGCTTTGTTCATCTTCCAAATAATTAAATAAAGAGCTCTGCAACGTTTCAGGCTTCAATTCCGGCATAATTTTAATAGGTAAATAACCTGTTTCAATCAAAAATGGCTGTTCATCGAGTAAACGCAGGCGCTTGAATTCATAAACAAAAGCATTTTCATTTAAAAATAAGTCTTCCGCAATTTCTTTGGTAGCTTTAATCACCTGAAAATCTAACAGTTTTATTTGCTGCTTTTTACCAGGCACCTTAAAACTATCAGTGATTCCCAAGTTCGAGCCGTCATAACGAAACATCGCCTGATTTTTCAAATACAGTGGATTAATAAACGTGCCACTACCTCGCTTTTTAAAAACGATCCCTTGTTGGGCCAATAATTCTAGGGCTCGTTTCATCGATGAACGACTAACGTCATAATGCTTAGCTAAACTACGCTCATCGGGAATCCGCATCCCATTATATTTATTATTTAAAATATTTTGTTTAATATCCTGCATTACTGTCCGATAAACATAATCTGCCATTATTCTCTTCCTTGATCAGAATTTTTAATACTATCAATAAACCACTTTGAAAATTGCTCTAGATCTACATCTGTTGCAATTTTTGCATTAGCATGTTCTTGATCCATAAAGTTAATTACACTTGCACCATATGTAAATTGACCGCGCAATTCAATCTCTACGTTAGCCTTTTTCAAGGTAAACATTTCTGGATGAAGCAAAATGCCCACAGCCGTTGGATCATAAATCTTAATACGAGGATCACCATCTGGCTCATGAATGTGTGAAAATAGTGAGTAAAGCATGTTGCCGACTTCACCACATTCCTTTACCTTGCTCATTTGATCTTGGGTTAAATGAGCCTTATTGCCGATTTCAAGCGGCGCCACCTTAATTGGTAAACCGCTGTGAAAAACAACTTGAGCAGCTTCAGGATCTCCCGCAATATTGTATTCAGCAAGTGGACTGTGATTGCCACGACCGATGTTACCGCCCATGATGACGATTTGATCAATATTTTTCTTTACTTCAGGATATTGTTTAAAAAGCAAAGCATAGTCAGTTAACGGTCCAATTCCAAGTAAAGTAACTTTTTCAGGACTATTCTTAATTTCTTCAGCCATCACAGTTGCAGCAAGGCCTGGCTTAACCAAACTGCGATCTGCTTCTTCAAAATCAAAGCCAGCGATACCAGTTTTACCATGTACTGATGCGGCACTAATCATTGGTGCAACTAGTGGTTGATTAGCCCCCACTACTACGGGAACCTTGGTGTGCAAAAACTTTTCTAAATTCAAAGTATTTTGCAAAGTATATTCAAGTTGAACATTTCCCCAGGTTGGCACGATCATTCTGACATCAAGTTCTTTAGCAAAAAGGCTGATCGTCATTGCTGCAATATCGTCAATTCCTGGATCTGTACTAATAATTAAAGGTTTCTTATTCATAAATTCTACCTCTTCTAAGCGTATTAAGTATATTTATAATAACAAAAAACCGACCAAATAAAAAAGTGGTTCGATCTAATCTAACTGAAAAAAGCCTAGCTTGGCTAGACTTTTTTCAGTTACTTTTTAGTTTGTTTCTTAGGTTTAATTCGCTTAATATAGCTTTCTTGATGCTTGCCTAAGATCAATGGTACTCGTTCTACCACTGTATCTGCATACTCTAAACCAAACCAAGAAGCTGGGTTAGAAGATAGATTTTGCAGCCAGACTCTAGCCTCGACCATAAACTTCTCATAACCAGTCAATTTAGTTAATGGACTAATTACATCATTAACAATGACGAAGGAGAAGTCACCTACATCTCTACCAGGAGTAGTAGTGAATCTTTGTAGTTGAGCCTCAATAGTACCATCTGCAATCAATTCATGAACAATTTGCCGTAAGTAGACGTTAACGCTAGTTTGCTTTCTAAAACCTAGATAAAGCTGAACGTTGATTACGTTCTTAGTACCGTACGTATTTACTGCATATTCTGCGGTATATGGTTCGTTTGTTACATTGACAGTAACAAACCAATAGGCTTTAGCACGTTTAGGTCTTTTATCCAAAATTGAATAAAGTATCTCACGCTTAATGAACTTATTATACTTAACCTTTGCCATATAAACAACATTAGTGGCATAAACAGGGTAATCTTCGCAGTGGCTTAAATCTGTCAGCATTTCTGTATACTCGTCTAAACGAACGTAAGCATTCTTAGCTTCACGCTTATCACGAATCTTATTTCCATAAAACCAAACATACATGATTGCCAAGATAAAGCCAGCAATTAAAACAGTTACGTAACCGCCGTGTAAGAATTTAGTCAAACTGGAGATTAAGAACATCCCTTCAATAAAAGCAAATGCAATCAAAAAGATCAAGCGTAAGTAAAGTGGTTTGCCTTTTTTACCCAAGTATTCAAACAATAATATTGTAGTCATCAACATAGTGACAGTAATTGCCAAACCATATGCTGCTTCCATGTGGTGTGAAGTTCTGAATAAGAACACAATTGCTACAGTTACCACACAGATCATTTTGTTAATTGATGGAATATAAATTTGTCCTTTTTCAGTTGAAGGATAAATAATATTCATTCTTGGTAAAAACTTTAAACTGCTGGCCTCAGCGACCAAAGTAAACGATCCAGTAATCAATGCCTGGGAAGCAATGATAGCTGCGATCGTAGCCAAGGCAATGGCAAAAAGACGCAAATTGCTAGGAACAACTTCAAAGAATGGATTGAAGTCACCATTACCAGCATTATAGCTAGCATTATGCAAAATCCAAGCGCCTTGGCCTAGGTAGTTTAATGAAAGACAAACAAATATATATGGCCAAGAGCCCATAATATTCGCTTTACCTACGTGTCCAACATCCGAATATAACGCTTCAGCACCAGTAGTAGCCAAGAAGACAGAACCCAAAATTAGGATCCCGACTTTATTAGCTGGACTAAACAAAATTCGAATAGCATAAATGGGATTAATCGCTTCCAAAAGACTCCAATCATGGCTCAAGTTAACAATGCCAACTACTCCTAAAAAGGTAAACCATACCAGCATAATTGGACCAAATGCTTTACCAATAACGCTGGTTCCCATCCTCTGAATTGAGAATAGAATTACCAAAATGATGATAGTAATCATAATTACAACTTCTTGAGAAGGAACCGGAATCACATCACCAAAGCGCATATTCTTTAACCCTTCAATCGAAGTGGTAACGGTCACTGCTGGTGTCAAAGTACCATCGGCAAGCAGAGCTGCACCACCAATCAGAGCCGGGATAACCAGCCACTTGGCTCTTTTTCTAACTAAAGCATAAAGAGAGAAGATTCCTCCTTCGCCATGATTAGTTGCCTTCAAAGCAATCATGACATATTTGACAGTAGTCAACAAAGTTACTGTCCAAAGAATTAACGAGATTGAACCAACGATCAATTCTCGATTAACGTTGGCAATCCCGCCATTTTCAGTCACAATTGATTTCATTACATATAACGGACTTGTTCCAATATCACCATACACAATACCTATGGCAATCAACAATCCCGCAAAACTCATCTTTTGCTTTTTAGTAATTTTATTCATGTCTAATAATCCTCTACAACACGTCAACTACCCTAGACTGAAGTCTAGGGCTTAGTGGCTCGTTAGCTTACGCTAACCAGAACACTAACTTGCTTAGATACGGACTTGACTTACCAGCAGTAATCTTTTGACTATTGCCGA
>NZ_NFKZ01000042.1:0-10285 GCF_002160635.1 Lactobacillus gallinarum | reverse complement strand
TCGGCAATAGTCAAAAGATTACTGCTGGTAAGTCAAGTCCGTATCTAAGAAAGTTGGTGTTCTGGTTAGCGTAAGCTAACGAGCCACTAAGCCCTAGACTTCAGTCTAGGGTAGTTGACATTATCCGGGTTAATTGCATAAATAGAAAAAACTCTAAATTTTCCTTTACCATTAGGATCGAAAAAATCCGTTCCTTTATTGACCGTAGATTCAAAAATACTGTCATTAAAATAATCAATTATTTCTTTAGAGATATCGTGGCTTAGAATTTCTTTTATTCTTTTGCTATTTTGTCGATGTAAAATATCGATTGCCGTAATTTCGCTGGCAATTTGCTGAGGATTTTTACTTAAAGAAAGAATATTTTTGTAGGTAGAAGTATTTTTAATCCCTAGACGGTCAACAAAGTTGGAGAATTCATTCTTTTCGTCTTTAAATGAATTTAAAAATTGGTCAAAAAATAGAATTTTTACATCAGCATTGTGAGCATTCAGCTGACCAGCAGTATGCTGATTAAATAATTTAACTCCAGTCGTTAGGCTGGGGTTATTATGGTTGGTTACTAATTTGGGACGAAATTTAGGCATTTGTGGTTGCGGCATATTCCTTGTAATCTTCAATAATCTCTTCTTCATTCATGGGACAATGTGATTGACCGGCCTTATAAGCCTTTTTCCAAGCACTATCTTGGTGTGATCTAGCTACTAATCCAAAATCATTAATAGGATCAATTTGTGCAATCATATCATCAATAAATGACCAAACATCTTTTTCCATCGAATTAGAGTAACGCTTTTTCTCTAAACTTGGCGTGATTGAGTTATTTTCATCTTCTCCATAAACTTTGTTTAGGACGGGGCCGTATTGCCAAGCTTCAAAGTTCGCCTTAAATAATCTTTTTGGGTATTTGATAGTTTCTGAAAATTCACTATTTTCATTAGAATAATCAATGCTTCCGTATGTTGCAGCATAGAAGGCCCATAAGAAATACAATGATTTTTGAATTTTCAATGGAGTAGGGTTAGTAAGTTTTGCTTCAAGATATGATACCAAGTCTTCGACTTTATCAAAAAAGTATGCATCTCTACTCATAATAGTCTCCTTCATATTAAATCTCGTACCTACAAATATTATAATGAAATCTGTTAAAAGTACCTAATGAATTAAATATCACCATACACTTTCTTAAGATTGTACAGCTCCCACCAAACACAATAAAAAGAGTGTAATAGAAATATTACTTTTTCCGTACAAATGGTATGAATCCCTTGTTTCCTTCTTATTTGCTAGATACAATAAAAGGTGTTATACAAGGAGGATATTTCATGAAGAAGAGACTTTTGACCAGCATAGCTGCCGCAGTTGTGTTGACTTCCACAATTGCGCCAGCATCTAATATTTCTGCAATCAATAATCTTCGTAGCCAAAAGGTTTCTGCTGCTACTACTGATGCTCAAGCAGCATTTTTGAATAAGGCTGCTAAGCAAGCTGTTAAAGCTGCTAAAAAATATGGTACTTATCCATCAGTGATGATCGCACAAGCTATCGTAGAATCTGGTTGGGGAGAATCAGGTCTTGCGGTTAATGCCAACAATCTTTTTGGTATGAAGGCCGGTAACGGCTGGAGCGGCGCTACTTATTCTGCTAAGACTCGTGAAGAGGGCAAGAATGGCAAGAGCTACTACATTACTGCATCATTTAGAAAATACAATTCTTTTGAAGAATCATTTGAAGATAATGGTAAGAAATTACGTGAAGGTGTTTCTTGGCAACCACTTCGCTACCAAGGTGCTTGGCTTGAAAATGCCAATACTTATGCCGAAGCAACCAAGGCTTTAACTGGTACTTATGCTACTGACAGCAAGTACGATATCGCTCTTAATTCTAGAATCACCAGTCATAATTTGAACCAATATGACCCAGTGATTTCTAAGACTACCAAGCATTACACCGTTGAAAAGTCAGGTTCAGTTTATAATTGGCCAACCAACCATTCCGTAGCTAAGGCTGTTGGTTCTGTTAAGAGCGGCGAAAAGGTTACTGTAACTAAGACCATTACCTACAATGATGGTTCAACTAGAATGTACATTGAAGGTAAAGGCTGGATCAACGGTACTTCTTTAACTAAGGGTAAGACAACTACTAGCGAACCAAGTACTCAGGCTCCAAAGGGTGCAACCAAGGTTGAAAAGAACTTGATGCACAATGCCTATGTCTACGATGCCAAAGGCAAGAAGATCAAGGGCAAGATGTACAAGATCAACGATGAAGAAGGCAGCAAGTTAATCGCTACTTACGGTACTAAGACTATTAAGAAGAAGACTTACTACCGTGTCGGCGAAAATGAATACATTGCAGCCGGTAACATTGATGGTACTCTTAGATTCTTGAAGCATAATGCCTATGTTTATAACCAATATGGCAACCGCGACAACACTTTAAAGCGTAAGAAGAATGAACAAGTTGCTACATACGGAAGTGCTGTTAAGATCAATGGCAAGAAGTATTACAGAATCGGTATCCGTCAATACATTAAGAAATCAAACTTCATGTAATAAGAACGGGGGCCTGATTTGAAATTAAAGAGAGTTTTAGCAACTTTAATTGCGGTATTGGGGCTGATTACGGCGATTAATATCCAAAGTCAAACAGTTCATGCTGAATCAATCAACTCGCTCGCCCAAAAATATAAATATAGCGGTGTGACTTATTTATACAAGATGCTGAAGCTCGAAGGTATTAAGTATAATAAGTTCCCTGGTGTCGAATATGAAAATGACAAGCCAGAAGGAATCGTAGTTCACGAAACTGACGATCCTGGCGCGACTGCCCACGATGAAGCAATTTACTTTAACCGTGAGTGGATGAATATTAATGCTTACGTTCATGCTTTTGTTGATAGCAAGCAAGTTATTCAGATGAGATCACCAGATATGGGTACCTGGGGTGCAGGTCTTAAGGCTAACAACCGTTTTATCCAGATTGAGCTTTGTGAAGAAAATACTAGGGATGCATTTGCTAAGTCAGTGAATAATGATGCTATTTATATCGCAAAACTGCTTCACCGTTATGATCTTAAGCCAGACAATGCCTGCGATGATGGTGAAGGGACGATCTGGTCTCACCATGCTGTCAGCACATTCTTAGGTGGTACCGATCACGTTGACCCAGATGGCTACTTTGCTAAGTGGGGCTACGACATGGATCAGTTCTATTCTTTAATCAAGTATTACTACAACTTGCAAAAGAAGAATGAAAATACCCATACTAAGGATCCAAACAAGACGAAGGAAGAAGTACCTGCAGTTCAAGGTGCGGTAACTCTTGGTCACGATGCTTATGTTTACACCGAAAAGGGCAAGAGAACCAAGAGCTTGAAGAAGGCTGGTAGTCCTGTCGTTGTGATGGGCTACAAGATGATCAATAATAAGAAGTACTACAAGATTGGCGAGGATCAATATGTTGTTGCTTCTAACATTGATGCCACTGTCCGCACAGTAAAGAACGAGACCTACTTGCACACTAGAAGTGGTCGCGTTGAAAAGCAGAACAAAGTCAAGGAAGGCAGCCGCGTATTAACTTACGGCAGCAAGATCACAATTAAAGGTCAAAAGTATTATGCACTTAACGCTACACAATATATCTTAGCTAAAGATATTGAATAGAAGTGTAGTTGATTTAACGCTAGATGATTATTTGTTAGAATATCATCTAGCGTTTTAATTTTGAAAATGAAATAATTAACTCGTGTTGAAAGAGAGGGAGTTTATGGCACAACTATCACTATTTTTAGTAGTTTTGTTAGCGCTAGTCATTCCAATATTTATGGCACGCTTTCAGATTAGTAACGTACCAACCGCGGTTGCCGAGATTATCGTCGGCATTATCATGGGATCCAGCGGTTTTAACTTGATTACATCCACGCATGATCTAACCTTGTTATCTAATCTAGGTGTGATCTTGTTGATGTTTTTATCAGGGATGGAAATTGATTTTGATTTATTGCAAAGAAAAAATAATCCTAAAGGGAAGTCGCAAGCAGGGAAGACGGTCGATCCGCTGAAGACGGCGATTACTGCCTTTATTGGGATCGTGATCATGGCCTTTGTTTTAGCCTATGTCTTACGACTTACCGGATTATTCAGTGAAGTCATGTTGGCCGCAATTATCTTGATGACTGTGGCCCTTGGCGTGGTTATCGCTACTTTGAAGGAAAAGGATATTTTAGGTCGACCAATCGGACAGACGATTTTGTTAACAGCCGTACTCGGCGAAGTTATTCCACTGCTTTTGTTAACAATTTATGCATCTATCAATGGTGGTAATGCGGAACAATTGTGGTTGATTATCTTATTATTTGTTGCTGCAATTTTCTTGTTGCGTCGATTTAAGCAGCCATATTTGTGGTTTGCTAAGATTACTAAGTCAACCACTCAACTTGATATTCGGTTAGCCTTTTTCCTGATTTTTGCATTGGTAACCGTGGCAGAAAGAGTTGGTGCTGAAAACATTTTAGGTGCCTTTTTAGCCGGAATGGTAATGAAGTTGCTTGAGCCAAGTGAAGCTACTAAAGATAAGTTGACTTCAATTGGTTATGGCTTCTTTATCCCAATTTTCTTCATTATGACTGGTGTGGGACTTAACTTGCGTTCACTTTTTGCACATCCGTCTTCATTGATGTTATTGCCAGTGTTAGTTATTTTCTTATTTATTGCAAAAGTACCAGTTCTTTTAACTTATGTGCGCTATTTTCAGAAGAAAAATGCTTTTGCTGGTGGGTTCTTGACGGCAACAACTATTACGATTGTTTTGCCAACTTTACAAGTTGCACGGAAATTGCACGCAATCACATCAACGCAGTCTGATGCCTTCATTTTGGCTGCGGTAATTGTCTGCATTTTGAGTCCAATTGTCTTTAACTCTAACTTTGTTTTGTTACCAGAAGACAAGATTAAGGAAAAGGTGGCAATTGTTGGCGCGAATGCCGTTACTGTGCCTGTTGCTCATGATTTGCATGCTAATTGGTATTCAGTCAAGATGTTCACTGACAAAAAGAATCAATATAAAACTTACGATAGTCGAGTAGAGAATTTAACCTTTTTGCCAAATCTAGACGAAGAAACGCTTGAAAAAGATGGCGTATTTGATGGTGATATCGTGGTAGCGGCTAATCGCGCGGACGAAGATAATATTAAGATTGCCCGGATGGCAAAAGAGAAGGGCGTAAATCGTGTGATTGCCCGACTTAGCGAAGTTGATAGCAAGACTTTGACCGAGTTTAATGAGAAGGGAATCGAAGTCTTTAACTCTACCAATGTGCATGCTGCATTGATGAGGGCAATGATCGAGTCACCAACTGTCTACAGAATTATGACTGACACGAAGAACATTTTGTATTCTGTCAAAGTGAAGAATACGCATTATACGGGTCGTCAACTGATGGATTTGGAGTTTATTGATCAGATTACGGTAAGTAGAATTAAGCGTGGGGATGAATGGTTAATTCCACGTGGTGCGACTGTGATTGAGCCGGGAGATATTTTGGTCTTTTCTGGTGAATTTAAGGTGGCAGATCGTGTCCGTGATTTGTTGAGTAAGGAATAGTAGAAAAGAAGTGTCTGAGAAAAATCTCGGACACTTTTTTAGTAATCATCGGAAATAAAAAAAGCCCTGCTATTATGCAGAGCCATCGCACGTTTGCAAGTTATCGTCTTGCTGCGCATGCATCCATGATCATTGGACGCGACAATCTTCCTACGTACATTATAACATGATAACTTGTTAAAATAGGATACAAAAAAAGCCAACCGTAAAGGTTAGCTCACACGATTCAGTTACCTGAGTTACACGAGTATCAGTCGTTAGCTCTTTTTCTTTTACTATTATATGAAAGCAACAATAAAAATACAATTTATAGAGAGGCATTATTAAGATTAATATTTTGGTAAATATTATAAAATTTAATTGAACATTTTCAGGTGATTCTATATACTATCAATTGATAGTGCATTAGAGAGGGAGAGGTGATTAACATCGTAAAGATTCCAATTCAGGTTAGTAGAAATACTGTAAATGATTTTTTGAATGATCTTAAATCAATACTTAATAGTAATCAATTTGATGTTAATCGAGATTTCTTATTAATTAGAAATCGCACTCCTCATGGAATTCATGGATATTCAACGCCACAAACTTTGCTAGACTTAGATTATGCTGTTGAGGATGTTGTTGAAAGAACTTTCAATTAAAGAGTATTATGAAGTGCTCTTGGATAAGGATGATGATCATCCACCGTATTTGTATGTTTTTGCAAAAGAAATAGATAATCATCAAGTTTATATCAAATTGAAAATTAAGCAGATGCGTACCAAAAAAATAGTATGTGTGTCCTTTCATTTCGCTCAATACGAAATGAAAGATTTTCCATATAAGTAATGAAGATCTAGTTCAGGAGACAATAAAATGAATAAACTAATTAAAAGAATATATGTAAAGGATTGTCCCATCTGTGATCAAGCACACGAAATAGAAGAAAGAGAAACTCTTATCCAAGCTAAGATTAAGGGTGAAATAATAACTTATAAAGAAAAATATTATTATTGTAAAAATGCAGACCCAGATGAGCGTGAATTTGTCCCTACTAAAATGGCTAATAAAAATTTGCTAGCAGCACGTGATGCATATCGGAGAAAACATCATTTGTTAAGTTCTAGTGAAATTGTTGATCTTCGTAAAGATTATAATTTATCACAAGTGGAGTTAGCACAATTGCTGGGGTGGGGTGAAGCAACTATTTCTCGTTATGAAAGTAAATCAATCCAAGATGAAAGTCATGATGGAATGCTTCAACAAATTCGTAAAGATCCATTAATTATTTTGAATTTATTAGAAAGAAACGGTTCTAAATTTACACAAGATAAAAAGAAATCGATTCAAGAAAAAGTAAAACGTAATTTAGACTTATATGGTAGAGAAAACCTGTCTCGTCAGGCATTGGAAAGTAATTATGTTGCTTACTTAAAACCTTCAGATAAAAATGGACAAAAACGTTTAAACATTGATAAATTAGAAGCTATTATTTCTTATTTTGCATTTCATGTTGCTGATTTATATAAAGTTAAATTAATGAAAATGTTATGGTATGTAGATAGCCTCTCATATAAAAAATATGGTTATGGAATTACAGGATTAGTCTATCAGCATAAAAGTATGGGTGCTCTTCCTATTGGACATAGGAATATGGTAGATTTAGCTAATATTAACGTACAAGAAGAGTGGAGTAATTCAGGCTACGAAATGATTCATTTTTATCCTTCGGATAAAGTGAAATATAGTGTTCTTTCTGTACAAGATAAAGAAATACTGGATGCTGTAATTGCCAAATTTAAAGATTACAACGCTAAAGACATTATTAGATATATGCATGAAGAATTAGCATATAAAAAAACCAACGAAGATGAAATTATTTCTTTTAGTTTAGCTAAAAAGATTCGTGATTTTTAAACAAAATAAGACACAAAAAGCCACCTTTAAACAAGGTGGCTTTCACATTATTCAACTGAATTTTTAGCTGCAGTTAAAATCTGCATTGTTTCCAAAGTATTGACAAACGCTTCATCAGCTCTCCGAACATCATGTTGATCGATCATCTCGGCAAATGCAGTGAACTCACTTGCCATGCGATGTGGATATTTATTAAAGTTGTAACGCTTCGGTTTTTGTCCACGCATTTCGACGGTAAAGTTATCAAGCGTACCAGTTGAACCGTCAAAATAAATGCTGCCTTTTTCGCCTTCAATGAACGAACGTGGCGTTACATAACTGTCCTTTGAACCGATCAAAGTTACTTGTTTATCAGGATAAGAAAGATGCAGGATACCCGATGTATCAATGCCTTTTTGCATGTTGGCGTAGTATTTTACCTTATCAGGCAACCCGAGCAGTCCAGCAGCAAGGTGGATATTGTAAATATTCAAGTCCATCAAGGCGCCGCCATCTTTTTTCGGATCAAAAACGGGAGCAATCTTACCTTCAAGGAAGGCGTCATAACGGCTAGAGTATTGCGTATAATTTAAAGAAACGATATGAATTGGAGCAATATTATCTAATTCTTCTTTGATCTTTTTGTAGTTTTCTAAGTAGATATTAGTGATAGCTTCAACGATAATTAAATCTTTTTCATCGGCCAATCGCTTTAATTCTTCGGCTTCAGCTGTACTTAATACAAATGGCTTTTCGCAGATGACATTTTTGCCATGTTCAAGTGCAAGCTTAGCTAGCGAGTAGTGCAAGAAATTAGGCACGCCGATATAGACCGTATCAACGTTGCTGTCTGACGTTAATTTTTCATTGTCAGTATAGGTTTGAGAAATATTGTATTTTTGTGCTAATTCTTGCGCGATGCCTGCGCTACGCTTGGTTGAAGAAATTGCGGTTAATTCTAAGTTATCAATTTGATCAGCAGTAGTTAAAAAGTCTTGAACAATCATGCCGCTGCCGATAATTCCTAATTTCATCGTGAATACCTATTTCTTTTTCTTATTATTGTCAGTAGTTGGCAAATTCTTAGCGTTCGTAGCGTTAGTTGGAACCTTTAAGAAGTCGTGACTACCAAAGTTGCCATAGCTTTGACCGACCTTGACTGTCATCATTTTGCCAAGCTTCATGTTAACGAAGACGTTAAAGGTAGCTAATTTATTGTTTTTCACTACCGCCTTAACCGTCATTGATTTGTATTTGCCTAATTTTTGAATTTGCTTAAACACTTTAGCTTGACCTGTGCTTTGTGGAGTAGTATCAAAGATAGGAGTAGCTGCTTTTTTCATCAAAGCTTTATCACTTATTTTAGCAGTTAAAGTGTAGGTGTTTTTATTGCGCTTTAACTTGTAAGCTTTAATCAACTCAGCACTAGGATTAGTGATCAAGTGATTATTCATAATTGCATCAGTTAAATCGGCGTATGAGTGTCCGGTTAATTTCTCTAGATCAGCTTTATACCAAGTGTCACGACCATTGATATAAACGTTGTTCATGTTAACCCATTCTTCGCTAGAGCGGGTCTTGCCCTTGCTAGAAGTTTGGGTGATTATATGGTAAACCGTTGAGTCACCGCCAAATGTGGTGTTGGCAATAGCTGCTTGGTTAGAAGTGTCAGTGCCAAGAGTAACTGATTGAATAACTTGACCACTCTTGAAGCCCTTTTTCATTTTTTGAACTACCTGACTTTTGTTTAAAACAGGATCAGCTTTCTTTTCTTTGGGGCTACAGCCACTGAGTAAAAAGACGGCGGCTAATGATATACCGATAATTGCTTTTTTTAATTTCATAATAAAAAATCTCCTAAATAACTATTTCTATTATAACGAAAAAGCCCAAATCTATGCTTAGATTAGAGCTTTTTTATATTAATTATTTTTTATCTAATTTTCCTAAATCTACGGAATTCTTTTTAACTGCACTAGGAACGGACAATTTCTTAATTTGATCAATTTGATCTACATTCATGGTTAAAGTCTTCTTTTGCCCATCATCTTTGTAGCTAGAAACAATTTTTACATCATTGACATTGTAATTTTTATCAACATCGACCTGAATTTCAGTATTGATTGGCTTTACATCATCAATATCAATTCCGATTAAAGTTGTGACTGCCGCATCAGACACGATCGCGTTCCAAACTTTTTTGTTGTTTCCTTTATAAATAAGGGCATAATTGTTGTCATTCTTTTTGACTTTAAATTGTTTGTGCAAAGGAATAAATGGAGTTAACAAGTTGCCATTTAAGCTTTGAATGAATGATGAATAGGTGCCAGCCTTAGTAGTGGTCTTAAACCAGTGACTGCTGTTGGTGCCTTTCATTTGAATGTAGCTATTTTTCCCTTCAATCCACATTTTATAGTAATTAGAAGTTGCGGAAACATTGGCATAAATGATCGTAGGTTTAGTTGTATATTCAACCGCAGCCTTTTGTGAAGTTTTGCCATTGCTTTTTTCGTCCCAAGTGGCATGCATCGAATTATAATTTGCTTTTTGTGCTTTAGTTAAAATAGTTTTGGCGCTCGGCAAGTTGTCGCCAGATTTAGCACTTTTTTGCGAGCAAGCGGATAAACATAATGCTAATAAGGCAACTAAGCCTAAAATTAGTTTTTTATTCATAAATTTCATTTTTTCGCCGATTGTAAAATTAAATTGAACACTTGATAAAAAATAAAAAGTCCATTCGGACCTGTTTGATAGAATGTAGTTACCACACAACATTTAGAAACGAGGTCAAAATGGACTCTTT
>NZ_NFKZ01000041.1:0-10747 GCF_002160635.1 Lactobacillus gallinarum | reverse complement strand
TTATCTGCTGCATCAGTTGCTGCTTTGATCAACTTGTCTTTAGTAGGTTGATCAAGATTGGTTGCTAAATTAATTTCGCTCTTCGTATTGTCAAGAGCTTTATCAATGGCAGCCTTAGCGGTCTTCTTAACATCAGAATCAGTTGGAACTGTTACTGCTTCGATTGCTGTCTCACCATCTTCACCGGCTTGGGTTGCACCATCGTTAGTCGTAGCGGATTGAATTCTATCCTTAGCGTCATTTGCAGCAGAGTTTGCGTCATTAGCTAACTTAGATTTTTCTTCGTCAGTTAAGTTTGTGTTAGCTTTGATTTCATCTGATTTCTTAGCCAAAGCTTCATCGACTACTTTGTTTGCTGCTTTCTTAGCATCCCAACCAGAAACAACATCTTTAGCTTGTTTTACTGCACCATCTGCCTTCAGTGCTCTCTGCTCACCATATAAGCTAGAATACATGTTATAGTAGCCATCCTGATTAGAATAAATATTAGCTGAGATTCCTGAGAATTGTTGACCTTTCGGACTTTTAATTAAATCTACTTCATGAGAGTCTGTGTGTTGCGTAGTAAAGGAAATAACATAAGAAGAATATTGTGGATAACCCTTACCAGTCTTACCTTGTGACTTAAATTCCATTGCTTGGTTAAAGTTATCACTGCTAAATACGCCCTTAACTCCGCCCTGTTTGTCATCAATGATTAAGTCTCCATATTTTGCACCGTCAACTCCAGTTTTACTTGCAATTTTAAAATCATTAAAATGAAGTTCATGATCGTTACCTACATAAGGTTTCCCATCATGTGCATTATTAGATACTTTACTAAATAGACCCCATTTTTTAAAGTAAGTCTGCCATAAGTTCTTTTTACCAGTATCAGTAGCAGTAGTGAAATAGTATGGGCCTTGCAAATATTTATTGTTATAAGCTGGCATGGTTTTACTATTAATTAAACCAGTATTTTTATCGACATCTGTCTTAGGATTAAATGAAAAGTCTACTTCGTCTGTTGGATTTTGTAATGTATCTTCAGTAGCGCTAGTGCTATCCTTCTCAAATGTATAATATCTAAATGATTTAGTAGGATCACTAATTACTTCCATGTTAACATTACCAACGATTTGGTAGTCTTTTGTGAGAGCAATACCAAATTTTGCAGAAATTAACCCACTTACGTCATAGCCAACATTTTGTAATCCCTTATTAGGGAAGAAAACAACAGTCCAACGTGTCTTACCATTTCCTAAATCTTCTTTAGAAATATTGATATTATTTTTATTATCTTCAGCTGTTCCTTTCAAATTCCCCACCAAATCAGTACCATTAGCTTGAATATCAGCAGCATGGTAAACGTAGTCCTGACCATTAATAGTTACAATCTTGTAATAATTTCCATCTTTACCTTTATAGATATTAGAACTGTAGTTATCTGAAGAAGTCAGTTTAGTCTTATTGGCCAAACTTTGATTTTCTTTAGCTGGCTGATCATTAATGCTCTTTTCATTTACTTTATCAGAAATACCAGTAGTTTGCGTTAAATTCATTCTCAATAAATTCATAGTTGCTAATTTAGCTGCTGCATTTCTGTCAGTACCAGAAATTGTCACTAAATTCGTAGCTGCTGATCTAGCTGTTGATGATTTAATATCAGTGTCAGCGCTACCTTGCGTCTTTGGTGCAGATTGTAAGGTTGTCGCAGCTTCTGTAGAATTATTAGCTGTTGCAGCACTACCTTGCGTCTCTGGTGAAGATTGTGAGGTTGTCGCAGCTTCTGTAGGATTATTAGCTGTTGCATTGTTACTTGCACTACTTTGTTGAACTTTTTCTTTTGCACTAGTTGCTTGCTGAGTATTAGTGTTATTTTGATCTACTGTAACTGCTAATTTTGCTGCTGATTTTGCTGCTGATGATTTAATATCAGTGTCAGCACTACCTTGCGTCTCTGGTGAAGATTGTGGGGTTGTCGCAGCTTCTGTAGAATTATTAGCTATTGCATTGTTACTTGCACTACTTTGTTGAACTTTTTGTGTTGCTCTAGTTGTTTTCTGAGTATTAGTTTGTTCAGCAGTTGTATTGCCAACTGCTGAAGTCTGTTGCAACCTACTGTTTGGTGAACTATTGGAATTTTCAACGCTTTCTATGGTTGCTGCCTTTACAGAATGATCTGTAAAGTTAATTCCAAAAATGGTTACTCCTAATAATACCGAAACCATACCAACGCTAAACTTACGCAGACTATAATGCGGTGTCCGTTTAGTTTCTAAAAATTTAAGTCGCTTCATCGTTATTCTTACTCCCCAATTTAATAACTAGTGGTGTATTGCAGTACACCAGAACAAGAGTGCTACCGTTAAGTTATCAGCCTAATTGTTGAGTATAATATTTCTTCAATCTGATAATATTATAACACCGTTTAGCGACTTTGATGACCGCTTGGCTCTCGAGCCGGGCGGCTTTTCTGTTTGCAGTCAACTTACCAGATAGTAAAAGAGACTAACCGCAAAGGCTAATCTCTTTTCAAACACTAAAATTATTCAAGTTCGCGATTGAGAGTAGTGAGACGCAATCTCACTGCTCTCTTTTCATATATTGTGGTACTAGAAATAATGTTTAAATTTAAATTATAACTCTAAGTCGTTTCCTTCATGAAGTACTGACTTTTTAGCTTGAATCTTTGATACAGAGATGGTTCTTCATTGCCTTTTCCGCTTAATTTCGGTTTCCTTATCCCGTTCGGTGTAACTGAAGTTGATGAATCCTTTAACGGCTTCATCGTGCAATGACCCCCTCATGTTTGCCGTCCCGGCAAAATAAATTTTCAGCCTTCGGTTGCGACCGAAAACGGCTGACTAAATTTATGAATCGTCGGGTTAGTTTCTGCTCAGCATTAATTGATATATACCAATTTGTTAATTATATTATATACTGCTTGAAAGGGCGGCCTGATAGTCTTCCCTTTATCCTAGCGACCGATCAGATATGGCATTCGAGAATGAGTACCTTGAGATTTCATTCAAGGTCATTTCGAGATTTCATATCTGATTTACTTATGTTTTCGTCATAAGTAACAACAACGATCAAACAGACTGCTCCGTTTGGATTTCAGCATTTCTTTTGTGTCAACAAACAGAAACAAAAAATGCCCCACCTATCACTGACGATAAGTAGGACAACAGTCACTTACTTTTCAACAAAAGTAAGTAAAAATATTCAATTTTCGGTAGACAACTTACTTTTAACCCGTGTTTTTTACTAATATTGACCCTCTTCAAATGCTGTCATATTGGGGTTCCCTCTTCATGTTAATATATTAAATTACTCCCATTCAATCGTTGAAGGTGGCTTACTCGTCACATCGTAAACTACGCGGTTAACGTTATCTACTTCATTGACGATTCTATCTGAAATGTGACCAAGTACATCCCATGGAATTTGGGCAAAATCTGCAGTCATCCCATCAATTGAGGTTACGGCACGAATACCAATCGTATAGTCATAAGTACGTCCATCGCCCATTACTCCAACGGAGCGAATACCTGGAAGAACAGTGAAGTATTGCCAGATCTTTTCTTGTAAACCTGCCTTCTTGATTTCTTCTCGTAAAATCGCATCAGAATCACGCACAATCTTAAGCTTGTCTTCAGTCACTTCACCAAGAACACGGATACCAAGACCAGGGCCTGGGAATGGCTGACGCCATACTAAGTCATGTGGAATGCCCAGCTTTTCACCAAGTTCACGTACCTCGTCCTTGAACAACTTACGCAGTGGCTCGATCAACTTGAAGTGCATGTCCTTAGGAAGACCACCAACGTTGTGATGGGACTTAATCGTTTGGGCAGTGTTGGTACCTGACTCGATAACATCAGTATAAAGCGTACCTTGAGCTAAGAAATCTACATCCTTTAACTTCTTAGCTTCTTCGTTAAAGACCTCGATAAATTCTTTACCGATGATCTTTCGCTTTTGTTCAGGATCAGTTACACCTTTCAACTTGTCTAAGAATCTCTTTTGGGCATTAACCCGAATGATGTTAACACCAAGATCCTTGTTCAAGGCTTGCATTACTTGATTGCCTTCGTCTTTACGCAGCATTCCGTGATCAACAAAAATTGCAGTTAATTGATCGCCGATTGCTTTGTGTAAAAGAGTAGCAGTAACGCTAGAATCTACACCACCCGAAAGACCTAAGATGACTTTCTTATCGCCAACTTCTTTACGGATCTCATCAACCTTCATCTCGATAAAGTCTTCCATCGTCCAGTTAGCTACAGCACCACAGACATCAAAGGCAAAACGCTTCAAAATGTCTAAACCATATTCAGAATTGCGAACCTCAGCATGGAACTGAATGCCATAAAACTTTTTATCTTGATTGGTAATCGCTGCAATCGGACAGTTCTTGCTTGAAGCCATTACTTCAAAGTCCTTAGGAGCTTGGGTAACCAAATCTCCGTGGCTCATCCAAACATATTGCTTGCTTGGCAAACCCTTAAAAAGTGCGCTATCAGGATCTTCAACAGTAATATTAGCCCGGCCATATTCTTTATTATCAGCTGGTTCGACCTTGCCGCCTAAGTAATAGCTCATTAGCTGCATCCCGTAACAAATTCCCAAAATCGGAATTCCTAATTTGAAAATCTCAGGATCGACCTTTAGCGCATCTTTATCATAAACGCTGTTAGGGCCACCTGAAAATACGATACCTTTAGGCTTCATTGCCTTGATCTTCTCAATTGAAAGATCATGTGGCAATAATTCTGAATAGATACCAAAATCACGGATTCGCCGAGTAATCAATTGATTGTATTGACTACCAAAATCAAGCACAATAATCTTGTCAAAATCGTCTAGATTCTTAGCCACAAAAATTCTCCCTCTTTTCACTAAACATTTTTAACTAACTCTACTAGGAAAAATTAAAAAGGTCAATTAAAAAATCAGAAAACAAGGCGTGATTGTTCGTCTTTAGCGACCGCAACCACCAGTTGCAACTACTAGTTGCTCTACATGCAATTAAAAAAGTGGTGGTCTGCAACCGCAAATTTTCGTTAACTTAAATTATTCCAAAACGAAAGGACGATCAATCATGAGATTAGGTCAAAAAATTGCGGCATTACGCAAGAAAAATCATCTTTCTCAAGAAGCACTAGCTGAAAAGATGAATGTTAGTCGGCAAGCTGTATCCAATCGGTGTGTTCTTCTTTGTCAAAAGCAATATCATTATGGACAGCTACAACATTTTATTACAAACAGATGATTACACTCCTAAGAAAAAACTTGGTCGCAAGATTATGAACAAATACGCCACACTCTATTGGTTAATAGCAGTCTTACTTTATCTAGGATATAGCTTCATTACCAATGATTGGGAACGCAGCTGGATCATCTGGCCAATCGCGGGGATCTTATATGGCATTATCGAAAAGATCATCAGTCTGTGCCATAACGATATCGCAGCTGAATAATTTTTACTATAATCGAACATTAATCCTTAATTTTTCACTTGTGTTCGGCAATATATTCTGTTAAGATTAAGCCAACACAAATATCTATATATCGTCGAAATAAGGTCGACAGTCTCTACCCGGTACCGTAAACACCGGACTATAGGTGAATGAACGTTAAGAATAATCTTAAGGACTTCTTTTACCTGTTTTAGGTAGAAGAAGTCCTTATTTCTTTCTTGAGGAGAATAATATTGAAGGAATTAGTAGATCGAATTAAACAAGATGGTGAAGTTTTACCCGGAAATGTGCTTAAAATTAATTCATTTTTGAATCACCAAGTTGATCCGCAACTAATGATGCATGTTGGTGAAGAATTTGCCCGCCTTTTTAAAGATGAAAAAGTCGATAAGGTCTTAACTTGTGAAGCGTCTGGAATTGCCCCTGGTGTCATGGCAGCCTACCAACTGCACGTGCCAATGATCTTTGCCCGAAAGAAAAAGCCATCTACTTTGAATGATGCAGTTTATTGGGCTGACGTCTTTTCTTACACCAAGAAGGTCAACAATAAGATCTGCGTTGAAGAAAAATTTTTGCACCCAGGCGAACATATCTTAATCATCGATGACTTCGTTGCCCACGGTGAAGCAGTCAAAGGCATGGTTAACATCGCCAAGCAAGCCGGCTGTAACATTGTTGGCGTTGGCGCTGTTGTTGCAAAAACCTTCCAAGGCGGAAGCGAATGGGTAGAAAATGAAGGCTTACGCTTTGAAGCCCTAGCAAAAATCGATAGCTTTGAAAATGATCAAGTACACTTCGAGGGAGAAGAATAATTAAAAATGGCACAAAAAGAAGTTAGTCACAAAAAAGCTGCTGTCCTAGGTTTGCAACATTTGCTGGCAATGTACTCCGGTGCAGTTGCCGTTCCCCTTTTAATTGGTACGGCACTACACTTCAATAGCACACAGATGACTTACCTAGTTTCGATTGATATCTTCATGTGTGGTTTAGCCACTTTAATTCAACTATTCCGTAATAAATATTTCGGCATTGGCTTGCCAGTCGTTTTGGGCTGTGCAATTCAAGCGGTAGCTCCCTTAGAAATGATCGGGCAGAAGTTTTCAATTAACACGATGTATGGTGCCATTATCGTTGCTGGAATCTTCGTCTTTCTAATTGCTGGCTGGTTTTCAAAAATCAAAAAACTCTTCCCGCCAGTAGTTACTGGGACCTTAATTACAGTAATTGGGCTAACTTTAATTCCGGTCGCTTTCCAAAATATGGGCGGCGGAAACGCACAAGCCAAAGACTTCGGTGATGCGAAAAATTTAATCGCTGCCTTTATTACCATCCTCATCATCATTGCCATCGAAGTCTGGACTAAAGGATTCTTACGTTCCATTTCCGTTTTAATTGGATTAATTGTTGGTACTCTAATCGCTAGCTGCATGGGGCTTGTTTCATTAAAGCCAGTTGCCGAAGCTTCTTGGTTCCATTTGCCTCAATTTTTCTACTTCGGGGTGCCAGAATTCGAATGGTCATCTTGTTTGACCATGATCATCATTGCCTTAGTTTCCTTGGTCGAATCCACTGGCGTCTTCTTTGCCATTGGCGACCTACTTCATCAAGATATCACCGAAGAAGACCTCAAAAAAGGTTATCGTGCAGAAGGATTAGCACAAATCTTCGGCGGGCTTTTCAACACCTTCCCTTACACTACTTTTTCTCAAAATGTCGGCTTGCTTCAATTATCCGGCATTAAGACTAAGCGTCCGATTTACTGGGCTGCTGGCTTATTAATGGCCATGGGCTTACTTCCTAAAATCGGTGCTCTAGTTACTATCATCCCTGATTCAGTCTTAGGCGGCGCCATGTTAGTCATGTTTACCATGATTGCCGTTCAAGGAATCAAAATGTTAACTAAAGTTGATTTTGAAAATAATCGCAACATTTTAATTGTCGCAATTTCTATCGGTATGGGACTGGGCGTAACTGTCTATCCGCAAATCTTCCAAACCCTTCCCCAAACCATTCAATTGTTCTTAGGCAACGGTATCGTTGTTGCTAGCATCTGTGCAACTCTGCTTAATCTTTTATTCAACGGAAGAAGTGGTGCCTATAAGTAAAAAGCCTTTTCATTTCATAATTCTATATATCACAATTCCCTATAAATATTCAAAAGCGGCCACTTAATGTGGTCGTTTTTCATTCTTCACCTTTTAAGCAAAATCTTGTTGAAACTCTTTTATAATAGAAGTAACGTAATTTTTTTAAAGTGAGGGAATCCATGCCTAACTTAAACATTCAAAACCTTGAAAGCTACATCATGTTTTACGGCCGGCAAAAATGTCAGCCTGATGAATTCTTTCAAGGTGACAATCTTCGTAAGAACGATATCTTTTATTACATTATTAGTGGAACTGGCAGCTTTACTTCTAGTAGACACCACGCAGTCAAATTAAAAGCTGGCGATCTTTTTTACGTCCCGCGCAATCAAACTTGTTCTTTCCAAGCTGACCATGATGAACCCTGGGAATACTTCTGGATTGGCTTAGCCGGCTACGGCGTTAATGAAAGCATCAAGGCATCAAATTTACCTAATAAAAATTTCTTGCGTCAAATTCAAAAAACTGCCTTTTATCAAACCCTAAATGACCTTTATCAATGTTTGACAAAGAAAAAGACCTTATTAAACAATTTACAAATTTCAGCTTTAACCTATCAACTTTTTTATCATCTAGTAAAAGACTTTCCTAACCATCCACCAGTCCGCAAAACACCTAAAAATGATCAATATCAAATCGCTATTAATTATCTGCAACAAAATTATACTGATCCCAGTTGCAATATCGTGGAGCTTTGCAACAGGTTAGGTGTCTCACGCAGTTTTTTATATTCTTTATTTAGAAAAAACACCAAAATCTCACCGCAAAAATATCTGATGCAACTTCGTATGGAAGCCGCCAAAAAAGAACTGCAAAATACTACTTCCAACTTAAAAGAGATTGCCCATAAAGTGGGCTATGGTGATGAATTCACTTTTTCTAAAGCATTTAAACGTTATAGCGGAGTTAGTCCCAACGTATTTCGTGGAAATTAATTATATTCTTTGCCTAACTCACGCTTCTTTGCATACAATATATAGTGTATAACTTATTAAAACAGTAAAGGAATGATCCAATGAAACAAACAGAATGTACTACTATCTTAGTAGGTAAAAAAGCAACTATTGATGGCTCAACTATGATCGCTCGTAGTGAAGATGGTGGCCGTGTCATTATCCCTGAAGGCTTTAAGGCAGTTAACCCTGAAGACCAACCTAAGCATTACACTAGCGTTATCAGCAAGCAAAAGATCGATGATGAAGACTTAGCTGAAACTCCACTTCGTTACACCAGTGCACCTGATGTTTCTGGTAAGAATGGTATTTGGGGGGCAGCTGGTATCAACGCTGACAACGTGGCAATGACTGCTACTGAAACTATTACCACTAACTCACGTATTCAAGGTGTTGACCCTATTCTTGATCCGAGCGAAGGTGGTCTTGGTGAAGAAGATTTTGTTACTTTAACTCTTCCATATCTTCATTCAGCATTTGACGGTGTTAAGCGTGTTGGTTACCTTGTTGAAAAATACGGTACCTACGAAATGAACGGTATGGCTTTCTCAGACAAGGACAATATCTGGTACCTTGAAACTATCGGTGGTCACCACTGGATTGCACGCCGCATCCCTGACGATGCTTATGTTATCGCACCAAACCGTTTAAACATCGATAACTTTGATTTTGATGATACTGAAAACTTCGCTGCCGCAAGTGACTTAAAAGATTTAATCGATGAATATCATTTAAACCCAGACCGTGAAGGTTACAACATGCGTCATATCTTTGGTTCTTCAACTATCAAAGACGCTCACTACAACAATCCACGTGCTTGGTACATTCACAACTACTTCGATCCAGACTTTGGCGGTACCCCAGCAGATCAAGATCAACCTTTCATCTGCCACGCTAACCGTTTAATCTCAATCGAAGATATTAAGTGGGCTGAAAGTTCACACTACCAAGATACTCCTTATGATGCATACGGTGACCAAGGTACTCCTGAACAAAAGAAGACCTTCCGTCCAATCGGTATCAACAGAAACTTTGAAACTCACATTTTACAAATTAGAAATGACGTACCTGCAGAAATCGCTGGTGTTCAATGGTTAGCCTTTGGTCCAAACACCTTCAACTCAATGGTGCCATTCTACACTAATGTCACAACTACTCCAGAAGCTTGGCAAACAACTCCTAAGTTTAACTTGAACAAGATCTTCTGGTTAAACAAGTTAACTGCTCAACTTGGTGATACTAACTACCGTGTCTATGGTGAACTTGAAGACGCCTTTGAACAAAAAAGTTTGGCACAATGCCACAAGATTCAACATGAAACTGACAAGGCAGTTAAGGATATTTCAGGTAAGGATTTGCAAGATAAGTTAATTGCAGCTAACCAAAAGATGTCTGACATTGTTTACAACAATACTGTTGAACTTTTGGGTCAAATGGTTGATGAAGGTCATGGTTTAATGACTTTGAAGTACGACTTGCTTGACTAATAATTAAATATTAAAAGCAATAAGAGCTTGAGATTATTCTCAAGCTCTTATTTTTTACTCAAATAATGGAACTGCATCTGCAAGTGATTTAACTACGGTTACTTTCTTGATCATTTCTTCTGATGGCATTACTTGATCTGGCACAAGTACCACATCAATCCCTGCATTTAATCCTGACTCTACCCCATTAGGTGCATCTTCAAAAATTACTGCTTCATTTTTATCTACTTTTGCGACATTTAACGCATGCAAATAAATATCTGGGGCTGGTTTATTATTTTTTACATCTTCACCGGTAACAATCCCTGCAAAATACTGACGTAAATCATTATGACTAAGAGTCAACTACCCTAGACTGAAGTCTAGGGCTTAGTGGCTTGCTAGCTTGCGCTAACCAGAACACCAACTTGCTTAGATACGGACTTGACTTACCAGCAGTAATCTTTTGACTATTGCCGATAGAGGTCGTCTATTTACCAAAGCCTTTTAAGTCCGCGAATTGCTAGCGGACTGCAGCCTTTCTAGGCTGCCTCTTTTATTTTAGGATTCTGCCACTTGCCTAATCCTTTTTCTAAGATGTTCACTGCCGCATTCCAATCGCGAATATGGTGCGTCTGACAGATTGGGCAAGTCCATTCCCGATCCTTAAGGGTTAATTTCTTATAGCTATTTTGTCCCATAATACTGCCACATTGATG
>NZ_NFKZ01000040.1:0-11589 GCF_002160635.1 Lactobacillus gallinarum | reverse complement strand
CCTTCACCCATAGCGTCACCGCTATCAGCTTGTGGTTCACTACACTTGGCGACAACTACCCGTGGTCTAGACTTTCACTAGACTAGATGAAATGTCATGCCCGACACACAAGAAAAAGCTCACAACTTTTACAAATTGTAGAAGTTGTGGGCTTTTTTGATTATTATGAAATTACAATTCTCATAGTTTTATTCATTGCATTTGCAAGTTTAGAAAGCGTTTTGGTACTCGTACTGTATCCACGTTCAATACGAGCTACTGTACTTTGAGGTACCCCAGCCTTTTCAGCTAGTTCACGTTGCGTTAAGCCCGCATCTTCTCTAGCTTTTAAAAGTGCCACTGAGCTACTAAACTGAGCCATATCTTTTTCAAATGCTTTTTTAAATTCCGGATTTTTCATTTTTTCTTGAATTACATCATCAATACTTTTACTCATAATTTTTCCTTTCATAATATTCATTTCTTATATCATGAGCATGCTTAATTTCTCGAAGAGGCGTCTTTTTGGTCGTTTTTGTAAAACCATGCGTAATTATGTACTTGTCACCATCTACGTGAAAGTACAAACCTCTCATCCGTTTATTAGAGAATCTAGCCCTAAGTTCAAAAATATTTGAATCAATTACTCCTACCCAATGTTGCTGAATAGCGACACTTATACCATTAAGCTCTACTTGCTTAATAAGTGATAACAATTTTGCCTGTTCCTTAACTGTCAATGAATTCAAATCCTCATAAAATTCATTATGACCGTTTAAACGCTCGTACATTTCAAATTTTAGCTTTTTTCGCACATTACTTCCTTTCTATGATAGCAAATATACTATCAAATTCATATACATAAGAATCAAAATTTACCTCCCACTATTTATTACGCAAAAAAGACGAAAATTTTTTTGGAAAAATTAAAAAGACGAGAAATTACGCAATTGTAACTTCTCGTCTTCTTATCTAAATCAATATTTTATTTTTTCTTCAATTGATCCAAGTGTTCCTTGATCTTATCAGCTGCTGCTTCAAGTTTTTCCTTTTCTTCAGAAGTAAGCTTCAATTCAATTACTTCTTCAATACCGTCGCGGCCAATAATTGCTGGATAGCCGATGTAAGTCTTGTATTCTGGATTATAAACTGAAACAGGACAGTATAAACGTGCATCGCTAAATACAGCTTGAACCAAACGAACTGCACAAGTAGCAATGGCATAACTAGTATAGCCTTTACCGTTTGCCACAACAAATGCGTTCTTATTTGATTGTTCACTGATCTTTTCTTGTTCTTCATCGCCAAATAATTGGAAAGCAATCTTATTGTTAACTCTGATCGTTGACCAAGCGGTGAATTGAGAAGAACCATGTTCACCCAAAACAAAACCTTCTACATTACGTGGATCTTGTCCTAACTTTTCACCAATAATCCTTTGTACTCTTGCAGTATCAAGGAAAGTACCAGTACCGAAGACACGATTCTTCTTCAAACCGGAAGTTTCTTGCAAAATTTGAGTAATTGCATCACAAGGGTTAGAAATATTGATCAAAACTCCGTGGAAGCCTGATTCCTTAATATCTGCACCAACTTGTCTAGCATTTTTTGCATTTAATTCAAATTCGCCGAAACGATCGCCAGTCTTAACTGAAGCCGCAATATCACCGAAAGCAGTAATAATAATATCGGCATCTTCAAGACCATCCCAATCTTGCTTTCTTACATTGACATAACTATCATTTCTAGCCAAAGTATCATGTAAATCATTGTATTCAGCGTTTACTTTATCTTCATTTTTGTCGATTAAAATTAAATCATCAACCATGCCATGAGTAAATAAAGTATATGCGACAGTTGCACCAACATGACCCATTCCGATAATTCCTACTGTTCTCATTTTTAAAAACCTTCTTTCTAACAAAAAGGGAGTTAGTTTTACCTAACTCCTCTTCTCAATTATTATGCTTCAACATTGTTGATTACAACGTCAAATTGGCCACCAGGAGTGGTAATTGATACAGTTTCACCCTTCTTCTTGCCCAAGAGTGCTTGTGCAATTGGTGAATCATTTGAGATCTTGCCATTTAATGGATCAGATTCATCACTACCTACAATAGTGTAGGTTTCAGCATCATCTGTACCAACTTCAGTATAGGTAACAGTCTTACCAACTGAAACTTCATTAGGATCAACACTGTCAGCATCGACAACTTGTGCGTACTTAAGCATGTCTTCTACTTGAGCAATTCTGTCTTCTACGTGACTTTGTTCATCCTTAGCTGCATCGTATTCAGAATTTTCTGATAAGTCACCGAATGAACGTGCAACCTTAATACGTTCAATAACTTCTGGACGCTTAACTAATTTTAAATTCTTTAATTCTGCTTGAAGTTTTTCTTTACCTTCAGCAGTCATTGGATAAGATTTTTCAGGCATATTATTTTAACTCCTCAGAAATTAAATTCTCTTTGCATTGATCAATGATATTGGTTTACACCATTAAAGTCAACCATTAACGTACTTTAATATCAAGATCGTTTTCAAGACCTGCTCTGATCTTGTCCATTGCATTATTTACGACCTTATCAGTTAAAGTATCCTTTCTATTCAAGAAAGTTAAACTGTAAGCTATACTCTTCTTGCCAACTTCAATGTGACTACCCTCGTAAACATCAATTACTTTAAGAGCTGTCAAATACTTACCAGCATTAGACTTAATGACATTTTCAACTTCTTGGTTAGTTACATCTTTATTGACTAACAATGAAAGGTCACGTTCAATTGCTGGGAACTTAGGAGCTGGAGTAGCAGTCATGCCCTTAGTAAGCATAGGAATAATTACATCTAGGTTAATTTCATAACCATAAAGTTCTGAACCACGAAGAGCCTTGTCAGCAAGGGTTACAGCATGAGCAATCATACCGATCATACCAACATATTGCTTATCAATGTAAATAGCAGCGGTTCTAGTTGGGTGCATCCCTTTGATGCCTTCAGCCTTGTAGACTACCTTTTCGAGATCAATGCCAATTGCAGTAAATAGGTTAGTCAATTGACCTTTTACAAAGTAGAAGTCCACTTTTTGGGTTAAGTGTTGCCAGTTTTCAGCAAAGGTATTGCCTGAATATAAAGCAGCTAAATGTTCATGTTCATTAAATGTTCCACCATCATGATCATAAACACGGCCTTGTTCAAACAATGCCAATTGGGTTTGCTTTCTAGCAAAGTTGTAGCTAGCTGCATCAACTAAACCAGTCATCAAGTTTTCACGCATAGCAGAACGACTTGAGTTAAGTGGCATTTGAACCTTAACTAAATCCTTAGGATCCTTAGTGTAGCGAACAGCCTTTTCTGGTGAAGTTAATGAGTAAGAAATAGCTTCCATTAAGCCTTGTCCTTCGACAATAGCTTTCATGCGACGCATCATTTCTTCTTTTTCTGAGTAACCACCGTGAGTTTCAGCCAAAAGTGGTTGAGTTGACTTCAAATTATCGTAACCATAGATACGACCAACTTCTTCAACTAAATCGGCAGGAATAGCAATATCCCATCTTCTATTTGGAACATGGACTGCAATATTATCGCCATCGTGCTCAACCATGAAGCCTAAACGATCAAAAATCTTAATCATATCTTTAGCAGAAATTTCAGTACCTAAAACATGATTAATGTATGAAACAGTAGTTTTAACTACAACTGGCTTACGTTTAGTGTCAGTTGCCTTAATAATGCCTTCATCTACAGTTGCATCTGCATCATTTCTAAGCAAGAGTGCAGCCATGTTAATTGCCTTTTCAGTTCCATCCCAGTTAACGCCCTTTTCATAACGACTAGAAGCTTCTGTACGGTTTGCATGGCGAAGAGCAGCTTTTCTAACCAAAGTAGGATCAAAAATTGCGGATTCTAAAATTACATCAGTAGTTTCAGCAGTAATTTCTGAGTTAAGTCCACCCATGACACCAGCCATCATTACAGGCTTTTCACCATCAGTAATAACGATATCATTAGGATCAAGATCTACTTCTTTTTCATTTAATAAAGTAAGCTTTTCACCCTTGTTAGCTAATCTAACTTCTAATTTTCCATTTGAGAAAGTCTTAGCATCATAGGCGTGCATTGGTTGACCAGTTAAAAGCATAATGTAATTAGTTACATCAACTACATTGTTAATTGGGCGAATTCCTGCATTCCAAAGACGTCTTTGCATCCAAAGTGGTGATGGTTGAATCTTAACGCCAGTTAATTTACGTAAGTAAAACTTAGGTGCTAACTTTTCATCAACCTTAACATCAAGAGAATCTGTCCAGTCAGGACCATCTTCTTTTAAGAAAACATCTTCTACCTTAGGCTTTTGATCAACAATTGCACCAACTTCATAAGCTGAGCCTTCCATACTTAAGGTATCAGCACGGTTAGGCGTAATATCGAAGTCTAAAATGTAGTCATCCATTCCAAGTGCTTCATAAACATCTTGACCTGGCTTAACGTCTGCATCTTCTGGGAAGACATAGATTCCATCAACAAATTCTTCTGGTACTACGCTGTCACTGAAGCCAATTTCTTGCAAGCCACAGATCATACCGTAACTTTCCATGCCGCGAATCTTGCCCTTCTTGATCTTTTCATTGCCAGCAATACGGGCACCGTGAAGAGCAACAATTACTAATTCACCTGCAGCAACATTAGGAGCACCACAAACAATTTGAAGTGGTTCATCTTCGCCAACGTCAACATGTGTTAAATGAAGGTGTGTACCCTCAACACCCTTACAGTCAAGGACCTTACCGACAACTAACTTCTTAAGTCCTTCTTCTGGATGCTTAACGTCAGCAATTTCAACACCAGTACGGGTAATCTTTTCAGCTAAGTCGTGAGGATCTTGATCTAAATTAAGAAAATCTTGTAACCAATTGTATGAAACTAACATAAATTAATTTTCCTCCTTGCGGAATTGCTTCAAGAAACGAACATCGTTAGTGTAGAAATCACGAATATCGTCAATACCGTACTTCAAAATTGCAAAACGGTCTAATCCTAAACCAAAGGCAAAACCACCATAAACAGTTGAATCAATACCAGCATTTTCTAATACGTTAGGGTGAACCATACCAGCACCTAATACTTCGATCCAACCAGTGTATTTACAAATTGGACAGCCCTTACCATCACAGTTAAAGCAAGATACGTCCATTTCAACTGATGGTTCAGTGAATGGGAAGTAACTTGGGCGAAGACGAGTAGCTCTATCTTGACCGAAGACATGCTTAGCAATCATTTCAAGAGTACCCTTTAAATCACTCATTGTAACGTTCTTATCTACTACTAAACCTTCCATTTGCATGAATTGGTGTGAGTGAGTGGCATCATCATCATCACGACGGTATACCTTACCAGGACCAACCATCTTAAGCGGACTCTTAGAAAAATCATGTTTTTCTAACACTCTTGCTTGGTCACCTGAAGTTTGGGTTCTAAGCAAGTCTTCACTATCAATGTAGAAAGTAGCTTGCATATCACGTGCTGGGTGATCCTTTGGCAAATTCATCATTTCAAAACAGTAGTGATCAGTTTCAATTTCAGGACCTTGTACTACCTTGTAACCCATACCGATAAAGTAACTTTCCAAATCATCCAAAATAACATTAATTGGGTGCTTTGAACCTAAATGTCCTTCACGACCTGGCAAAGTAACATCAATTTTTTCATCTTCAAGCTTTTTTACTAAAACTGCTTTAACGATTTCAGCCTTAGTAGCATCTAATTGCTTGTTAAATAAATCGCGTAGTTCATTAACCTTTTGTCCGACTTCGCGTCTGTTTTCTGGTGCAACATCACGCATAGAGTGCAAAATCTTAGTTAATTCACCCTTACGTCCAACTAATTCAACTCTGACTTTATTCAAAGTCTGTTCATCAGTAGCCTTTTTGATTTCTTCAAGACCTTGCTCATGAAGCTCTTTTAACTTATCAAATAAGTCCATTAATTCTTTCCTTTCAAAACAAAAAAGCTCCGTCCCTCAATAGGGACGAAGCGTCGCGGTACCACCCTAGTTTGGACATTATCTGCCCACACTCAAGTTTTCGTTAACGGTGAAATACCGGAATTGATTAGATTCTACTCCCAAGATGAAATTCACAATTAACTATTCTATCTTCTCTTTCAGCTTATTAAAGAAGATTCTCTGTTCAGATAATTAACTGTTACTAGTCTTGATCTCAGTAATTAACTATTATGATATTTCTTTTTGCTTGTTCTTGCAAGTCTTTAAGCCCATTTATCGGCCCAATTATGTACTTGATCAAAGACTGGTTTAAGCTCTGCCCCTTTTTCAGTTAAACCATAGAAAATAATCCCTGTCTCCTTATCAACACTTCTTTTAACAATATCATCTTTTTCGAGTTCTTTAAGTCGTTCTACTAAAACTCGATCTGAACATGCCTCAATGCAGCGAGCCAAGTCTTTAAAACGCATATCTTCTGTATCACATAATGAACTAATAATTAAGCCGTTCCATTTTTTGCCAATTATTTGAAAAGCATTGATAAAATGACCACATAATTCGTAGTCTCCGGGTTTACAAGGAGCGCTCTCCTTTTTTTCTTTGACTTCTTGCATAAGTAAATTCCTCCATAACCATATATTATATTTTTGCTTTACTCTGACCATAAGTTATTATATGAAATTCACTTACTAAATACAAGTACTATGCAAAGTAATAAATCATAATTCCTGCTGCTACGGCCGCATTCAAGGATTCTGCCTTACCTTTAATTGGAATATACAGTTTTTCATCGCTTAAGCTGGCAATCGTAGAGCTAACACCATGAGCTTCATTACCAATAATTAAAGCAAGTTGTGGTACTTTATCAAAATCAGGCAATTGCTTAGCAGTCTTATCTAACATACTTGCATAAACGGGAATTGCCGCATCTTGAAAATCAGTGATGACATCAGCCAAATCACGCTTAATCAAATCAATGTGGAATTGGCTGCCTTGCATTGCTCGCTGGGTCTTAGGGTTATACAAATCTGCACTTTCTGGAGAAAGTACCACCCCATCAAAGCCAGCTGCATCAGCTGTTCTAATGATTGTTCCAACATTACCTGGGTCTGCTAAATTATCAAGTAAAACCCACTTACCATAATTAAATGGAAATTCACGAGGTTGATCAATTTTTAGTACCATAAAAATTTCTTGTGAATTCTTGGTACTGCTTAAATGACGCGCAATCGCTTTATTGATCAAAATTACATTCTTACCACTTAGATCGACATCATAGTCTTCCTCTGCCTTATCGAGAGCTTCTTCAGTACCCAAAAGATATTGATACTTTTTACCAGATTTAATGGCTTCATCAAACAAATGAAAACCTTCAATTAAGTAGCGGCCTTCTTCATCTCGATACTTCTTCTGCTTTAACTTAGCTAACTTTTTAACCGTTGCATTATTAACTGAACTAATTTGTTGCATATGTTTCTCCTTTTTTAATCCTTTTCTATTATAAAGTATAATGAGCATGGAACATGTTAAAATTAAAAATGAAATTGATTTTTAAGAAGGAAAATACTATGGAAACAAGAAAATTAACTGTCTCTGGTTTAGTACAAGGCGTTGGCTTTCGCTGGAGCACTATGGCACTAGCAAATAAAATGAACATCCCTGGTACTGTTAAAAATAATTCGGATGGCACTGTTACTATTTACTTACAAAGTACTCCCGATAAAATTGATCATTTTATTGAAAAACTACCATCTGCATCAGGATTCGCTCATATTGAAAATATTGCACAAGAATCTATCCCAAATGTGGAACAAATGCATGATTTTCATGTATTATATTAGAGATGCATATTTTATTTACTATAGAAACTAAGTGGTGATTTATTTAATGAAGAAAATCAAAAAATATACGGGAGTCTTAGCACTTTTAGTAGTTACTGCTCTTGTATTAAGTGCTTGTGGTGCTACAAATAATCCTAATGTTGCACCTCATAGTGGCATTTATGGTTGGGTTTACCAATGGCTAGGCCGACCATTACAAAATATCATGATTCACACGGCTCATATGGTCGGTGGTGACAACGGCGCAGGTTGGGGTATTGTGATTATTACCGTCGTTGTTCGTTTAATCTTAATGCCTTTAATGCTTGTTCAACAAAACAAGAGTGTGCGTCAACAAGAAAAGATGGCTCGTTTGCAACCACAAATGAAGTTAATCCAAACTGCAATGAAGCATAAAGGAATTACTCCTCAACAACAAATGACCTTGTCAGGTTGGCAAAGAGAACTTTATTCTAAGAATGAAATGTCATTAACTGGCGGGATTGGTTGTTTGCCATTGATCATTCAGTTGCCAATTATGTGGGGAATTTATCAAGCGGTATTCTACTCACCACAATTGGCTCACTCAACTTTCTTTGGCATTTCACTTAGTCAAAAGTCAGTTGTGTTAGCGATTGTTGCGACTATCTTTACGGTAATTCAAGGATACATTTCATTAATCGGTATTCCTGAAGAACAAAAGAAGACCATGCAATCAATGATGATCTTCAACCCAATTATGACTTTATTCTTCAGTTTATCCTTCTCAGGCGCTTTAGCATTATACTGGGCAGCCGGTAACTTAGTAATGATTATTCAACAAATCATTGTTACCTTCATACTTACACCTAGCGTTAAGAAACATGTGGCTGATGAATTAAAGGATAAGCCGGTTGAAATTGTAGTTACTAAAGAAAAAGTTGCCGATTTGTTTGATACTAATTCTGGTAATAGCACTACTAGTCAAGCAAAGAAGGAATTGCACCAAGACTTACGTAACCGCAATAAGGGTAAGCAAAAACGTAAATAATAAAATGGAGTCAGGATTTTTCCTGGCTTTTTTAATAAGGAAAAACTTTATGAACAGCAAAGAATTACTTAGTTTATTAGACAAGCATGATGTTACTTATCAGACATTTACTCATCCTGCGGTCTCAACCTGTGAAGAAGCAGACCAATATTTAAAAGATAGAACTTTCGTTAAATGTAAAAATCTTTTTATTAAAACGCGAGATAAAAAATCATATTTTTTAATAATGCTTCCTGAAAATAAAAAAATAGATTGGAAGAAAGCAGAAAAAGAATTATTTACTTCTAGTTTAACTATGGCTAATGAAGATGAATTAATGAACAAATTAAAGGTAAAAAGAGGTTTAGTATCTCCGTTCAGCCTTTTAAACGATCAGACTAATACAATTCCATTAGTCATTGATCAAGAAGCGATGGAAGAAAATAATTTTGTTGGTGTGCACCCTAATGACAATACTAAAACGATTAGTCTGCAATGGATCGATTTAACACGTATTTTGAGTAGCTATGGGCATTTAGTTGAAGAAAGAGCGTTTTAGGTAGAAAAAATTACGATTATAAACTAAAAAGAGATTGATATATCTAACGTTTTTATAACGCAGATATTCAATCTCTTTTACATTATTAAGGATTTATTCTTTAATTTTTCTTACGTTTATCATCTATGAACAAAGCCATTAATCCAGTTGCAGCAAGTAAAGAACCTAACATAATAGTCATAATACTATGTCTTTCTCCTGTTTGAGGTAATGTTTTATGACTTGATTCATTAACCACTTTGCTTTGTATGCTGTTCTCACCATATGGTTTATAATCATTAGACCAGCTTTCCCCTTGTGGTACGTAGTTATTAGTCCAGCGATTATTTTCAGCATGTGGCCCTTTATTTACATTCCATTGCTTTTCAGCATGTATCCCACTATTCTTATTCCATGATTGATGTTTCTTGTGAACAACATGCTTTTTATGAACTTTCTTAACAGGCTCCGAAGGTTCAGAAGGTTCTGGCGTCTTAGGCTCTTCAGGGACCTTAGGCTCTGGTTTAGTTGGCTCACTAGGTTTCTTCGGTACTTCTGGCTCACTTGGGGTTGGTACAACTGGCTCTGGGCTCTTAGTATCCTTAACCCAAATATACGTTACAACTAATGTTTTACCTGCGACATAGTGACCACTGGTAATTTTACTATTTTTATCGGTTGTCATATCCGATACAGGATTCTCATTGTCAGGAACGACTTTCACTAACTTATATCCATCTTTGAAAGTGCCAGTTACCTCATAACTTTCTTTAGATGTACCACTCTTAACATTAGCGACATCTTTAGCGTAATCCGGAGTGGTGGTGTTGACTAACTTACCATCTTTATAATCTTTATAAATATTGTGAACTACTACTTTCCCTGGCTTTTCCGTCTTAACCCAAACATATGTAATTTCTACCTTTTTACCTGGTTGATAATTACCACTCGTCTTGTGCGTTGTGGCATCATAGCCTGGATTGTTCTTTTCATCTTGAACAGTCTTAAATTCATAACCATCTCTTGGATTACCACTAGTACCATAACTTTCTTTGGAGTTACCTTTAGTTACATCACCATCTGTGCGATCATCTACTGAGATCACATTGCCTTTTGGATCAACAGTTTCATAAATATCATGTTCTTGGAAGTATCCTACTTTACTACTTGTAGCTTCCTGCAAAGAACGATATAAACTGTTCGCGTTATCCCAATAATATAAATCTGTCCAAGCCTGCGGATCTCCATATTTATAATAGGTAGTACCGAAAAGTACACTTGTCTGAATATCTTTTTTAGGTTTAAAGGTGGTTGAGTACTGAACAACATACTTTTTATCATTATATTTACCACTATCATATGGATCATTTCCTGGTAACTCTAAATATAGTTTATTACCATAAAAATGCATGTTTCCTGCTAAGGCATCTGTGACATCCTTTGCAGTGTCCGGATCAAAATACATACTTTGAGTTGGAAATGAATTCTGATTATTTAATTCATATATTTTAATCTTTGTGACATGATTATTATAATTTACTTCTGAATCTGTCTTGGGGCAATTTGATATAGTAACCGTTTCATCACCAATACTTTTGCCTAGAGGATTAATATAAATAGTATGTCTAAAAGTATTATTATCTAGATTAACTTTATCTATAAAGGATTCACCATTTAGATTTGAATTTTCAGATTGAATATCATTATTAAATGTACGATACTTTACATTTACATCTTTACTATAAGTTTTCGATCCAATGTTTGTCTCAAGCTCTTGTTGTGAATCATTAGAGACATTTTTAGGATCGATAAATACAGGAATAGAAAGCGAAGCAGATATATCTTCCTTACCATCAATATTTGAAGTAAAAGTATAAAGAATATCTCTATCCGTCACCTTATTAGAAGTAGTAGCAATTATATAGTAAGAAATAATTAACTAAATTAGATCATATTATTAGTCTTGATGTAATAATATGATCTTTTTATTTTACTTTCGCCTATTTATTGAATACATATGATATAATTTTAGTCAAGGAGGTGAAACTATGAAAGCTAATCAAGTAATGGAAATACTTCAAATTAGCCGTTCAACTTTGAAGCGTTATCGTGAAAAAGGCTTTATTAAAGCTGTTCAAAAGCCAACAGGTCAATTTGAGTTTGACGATGATTCGGTTTGGTTGTTTAAAAATAAACATACTCCTCGTCAGACTATTCTCTATGGTCGTGTTTCTACTTA